>WRJH01000007.1 GCA_009782315.1 Alphaproteobacteria bacterium | reverse complement strand
TTTACCAGTTTTTAATCTATATGGCGCTAATATGGCGATTCCGTATGGCGTCTATATGGTAATTTTCCCGTGCTTTTATTGCCTATCAAAGGCTTTCAAGCTACAAATAATACAATGTTGGAATATGCATTTTTTGACTGAAATATGCGTTCAATGCCTCTCAATAGACCATCTCGCCCCGAAACGAATGTTTAGTAAAAAATCCCGCGGATGCGGGATTTTTTTACATAAATTTTTTACCAGAATTTATACCAGGGTTTTTCGGCCGTATCTTTCTTTGTCGGTTTCTTGCCGGATTTCAAATTGTTTTTGGCGGCACGGTTTTCTTTGCGCGCTTCGCCGCTTTTGGCCGCGCGTTTTTCCTGCCATGCCGCGCGTTCCTGGTCCGTCATGCTGGCTTTCTTTTCACGCCATGCCGCGCGTTCTTCTTCGGTCATTCTGGCTTTCTTCGGGCATTCGTCTTTATCGTTTTTCGCGGCGTCCGGGCAGCCTTTCTCCTTTTTATTCATCATGACTTTTTTGCATTCTTCCGATGATTTGCCTTTTTCCATGCATTTTTCCATCTTTTTCTGTTTCATTTCGGCCTTTTGTTCCGGCGTCATTTCGGCCCATTTTTTGCCTTCGTTCGCGTTTGCCGCGGCCATGAACATCATTCCGAACACGGCTGTGAATGTTAAAAGTTTTTTCATTATAGACACTCCATATATATTGGTTAATTTCGGCCTCTCCGGCCGGCATGGAAAGATTATAACACAGCTTTTACCATTGTGCAAAAATATTGTCGTTTTTTACCGCTGACATTTTTCCCATCTTTCCGTGGCCGGGAATCACGGTTGTATCGTCCGGAAAATTCCGCGCGCGCAAGATGTCCAAAGATTCTTTCATAGCCTGTCCGCTGCCGCCGGGAAGGTCCGTCCGCCCAATGGTGTCGTAAAACAAAGTATCGCCGGTCAGAACCGTTTTTTGTTCCGGAAAATAAAAGCAAACGCTGCCGGCGCTGTGGCCCGGCGTGTGTATGATTTCGGTGGAAAGGCCTGGCAGGATTTCTATTTTTCCGGGCGCCAGGTCGATGGGCGGATTTTTCTTTGCGTCTATCGCGCCGTATCCGTACATGAATAAAAACGGATTGGACCATTTGATTATGGGCAAATCGGCATGATTCATAAACCATTTCGCGTTCATTTTCGGAATTGCCGACATGTGGTCGTAATGCCCGTGCGTCACATAAATTGCGCGCAAATCCAATCCGCGTTCCGCCAATAATTTTTCCCAATCGGACGCCGACCCCCACGGGTCGAAAATCGCGGCGTCGGTTCCATTGTCTATTAATATGGAATTAGTGTTGGACGGCGACATGCGAATGATTTCGATATTGAACGGCATTATTTTTTTGCCTTTTTACCCAATATGATTTCTTCGATTTCTTCGCGCGACAGGGTTTCCCGCTTTAGCAATTCTTCGGCCAACTTTTGAACGGTCTTGCGTCCGCGCGATACTATCGCATTCGCGTCTTTGTACGCCGCGTCCAGCCATGCGCGCACCTCAAGGTCGACCGATTCGGCTGTTTTTTCGGACGCGTTTTCCAGCGCGTGCCGATGTCCGAAAGTATCCACTTGGTTCACCGCGACCGGTCCGATTTTTGATGACAGGCCCGCCATAGTAATCGACCGCCGCGCCATATATGTCGCGTTCGCGATGTCGGCTTCGGCGCCCGTCGTTATATTGTCGCGGCCGAAAAACATTTCTTCGGCGACGCGGCCGGCCATGGATATGGACAGGTCCGCGCGGATTTCGGACAAGCTGACGGAAACCTTGTCATCGACGGGCAGGCGCTGCACCATGCCCAGCGCCCGGCCGCGCGGGATAATCGTCGCTTTGTGAATCGGGTCGGTGACGTTTCTGTAATGCACGCTGACGAACGCGTGGCCGGCTTCGTGATACGCGGTCAGTTTCAAATCTTTTGCCGAAATTTTTCTGTCTTTTTTCGGACCCATCAGGATTTTGTCGCGCGCCTCGTCAATGTCTTTCGATTCTATCGCCTTGCGGTTTTCGCGCGCCGCCAAAAGCGCCGATTCATTCAAAAGGTTTTCCAAATCCGCGCCGGAAAAACCGGTCGTGCCGCGCGCGACCTGTTGCAAGTCCACTCCTGAGCCCATTTTGAATTTCTTTACATACAGGTCCAGGATTTCGCGCCGACCCGCCATATCCGGCAATTCGATATAAACCTGGCGGTCAAAGCGGCCGGGGCGAAGCAAAGCGCCGTCCAGCATGTCCGGCCGATTGGTGGCGCCGATTACGATGACGCCCGAATCGCCCGCGAATCCGTCCATTTCGATAAGAAGTTGGTTCAGGGTTTGCTCGCGGTCGTTGTCGTTGAAAGTCGACCGGCCGCGCGACATTCCGATGGCGTCGATTTCATCGATAAACAGAATGCACGGCGAATTGCGTTTTGCCATTTCGAAAATTTCTTTGATTTTGGCGACGCCCAGCCCGACTATGATTCCGGAAAAATCGCTGCCCGACGTTGCGAAAAACGGCACGTTCGCTTCGCCGGCGATCGCCCGCGCCAGCAATGTTTTGCCGGTGCCCGGTTCGCCCGAAAGCAATATCCCGCGCGGAATCCGCGCGCCGATTTTTTTGAATTTATCGGGATGTTTCAGAAAGTCGACGACTTCGGATACTTCCTGTTTCGCGGTTTTTATTCCCGCGACATCCGCGAAAGTCGTTTTCTTTTTCAACCCTGCGATAATTTTTGTCGGATTCATCTGTTGGGTTAATCTTCCCATTCCGCCCATGCCGCCGCCGCGGACGCTGCGGAAAATCCATATTATAATCAGAACGGTGAACAGAATCGGAAACCATGTCGCAATCGCGTCCATCCATCCCTTGGAATTGTCCAGCGTGACGGACGCGCCCGCATCCGCCAGTTTGGAAAGCAGCGCTGGGTCGTACGCGACGACGGCCCGGAATTTCGCGCCGTCGTTTAATTCGCCGGTCGCGATATTGTCGCGCAGCGAAATCTTTGAGATTTGTTTGGCATTGGATGCGGTAAGAAGTTCCGAAAAATTCATCTCTATTGCTTTTGCCGCGGTTTGCTGTGCCGTCGCATCGCCGCGCGGGCGCAGCATGGGCATTCCCGTATCCATGAAAATCACGCGCGCGATAAATACGGCGAACAGAACGGCGAATATTCCCAGAAACAGATACGATTTGTCTTTTTTTGGATTTTGTTTTTGCATTATTTTTTCTTCCTGAATGATACGCTTGCGCCTTCGGGCGCGGCCATGATTTTATTCTTGAACCTTCGCACTATACAATTGTTAATTGTGAATTTGCAATCGCTTTGCAACATATAGTCCGCGCGTTCGATTTTTTCAAGCCGCGGGCCATAGGCCGATTTTCCGATAATTTGAAACAGCCGCGACAAGAATTTCAGGCGCGTCTCGCCCGGCATGTCGGAAAGGAATTTTTCGGAAAAAACCGCCCGCCCGCCGACCGTCACGCTTTTGATTAAATCGTCGACATCGTTTTCCAGCATGAACCGCACCCGGTCCAGATTTTTAACGGCGGTCAGAATTCGTTCGTCGGAAATGCCCAGCTTGTCATGCAACAGATGCCGGTTTTTTCGAATTTTCACGCGGGTGAAATTTTCGTCGTCGTTCATTTCGTCGTGGATATATTTGATTTTATTGTCGGCGCAGTATTTTTCCAATGCCGCATGCGGCGTGTCCAGCACCGGCCGCACGACCAGAATTCCGTCCCAGTCCTGGGCGGCGGGCATCGCGGCCAGGCCGTATACGCCCGATCCGCGGCCCAGGTTCATCAGGAAAGTTTCAATCTGGTCGTCCGCGTTATGCGCGACCAATAAAATTTCGACTTTGTTTTCGCGGCACCAGTTCAGCAATAATTCGTATCGCGCTGTGCGCGCGGCGGCCTCGACCCCTGTTTTCGGCTTTTCGCCGGTCCATTTCAGCAATACGAACGGCAGGCCCAATTCGGCCGCCGCCCTTGCCACAAGTTCGGAATCTTTGGCCGATGTTTTGCGAAGTCCATGGTCGACATGCAGAACGGTCGCGTCACAGTCCCGGCACATGTGAAGAAGCGCCATCGAATCGGCGCCGCCGCTGACCGCGACGGCTGTCCGCTTTCCGATAAAATCATCAGGTTTATAGTTCATATTCCCGCTATTTTATGATATTATTATGAAAAGTAAAGAAAGGAAAAACATATGTCGAAAATAAAATCGCTGGCCGTTTATTGCGGGCACAAATTCGGAACCAACCCCCAGTTTGCCAAAGACGCCGCGCGTATAGGCGAGCTTTTGGCCGAAAATGGAATCCGCCTGGTATATGGCGGCGGGGCGGTCGGCCTGATGGGGACGGTCGCGCAATCGGCGCTGGACGGCGGCGGCAGGCTTGTCGGGATTTCGACCCACGACGTCATTGCGTTGCAGGAACCGCTGGTCAAGGGGATAGAATCCGAAATCGTCACGGGCATTAACGAAAGAAAACAAAGAATGTACGATTTGTCGGACGCTTTCTGCATATTGCCGGGCGGTATGGGAACCATGAACGAACTGACCGATATCGTCACGATGCAACAGGTCGGCGAATCCAAAAAGCCCATATATTTTCTGAACACCGACGGATATTGGAACATATTCGGCCGCGTCATGGCGCACATGCATCGCGCCGGATTTATATCGACAATCGCCGAATACAATATGCAGATGTTCGATTATCCCGAAGATTTAATCGCGGCGTATTTGAAGGAGCATGAACAGGTATGAGGTAAGAGGTGGCAAACTCTAAATACCTCATACCTCTACCTCATACCTATATGAACGACCTGATTGTTGATTTTATAAACCATCTTGCCCATGTGCGGCGGTATTCCGCGCACACGGTTGCGGCGTACGAATCGGACGTCCGCGATTTTATTAATTTTTGCGAACAATGGGCGGGCGCGGATTTACACCCGAAAGATTTGGCGCGCGTCGATACTTTACAGTTTCGCGCATGGCTGGCCGGGCGCGCAAAGCGCAAATTGTCGTTCCGGTCGACGGCGCGGGCGCTGTCTTCGGTGCGCGGATTTTTCAAATACATGGATAAAAAGCGCGGGCTTAAAAACGAATCGATTGCCTTGGTGGGCAGTCCGAAAGTCCCAAAATCCCTGTCAAAGGCAATCGGCGCATCGGATGTGAAAAACATGTCGGATGCCGCGCTTAGCGACGGGCTTGCCCCCCGAAGCCTTGGCGAAGGGGGGTGGGTTGCATTGCGCGACAATGCTTTGGTCATTTTAATATTCGGATGCGGATTGCGTATTTCCGAAGCGCTGTCGCTGACCGACGCCGACGTGGCAAAGCGGCCAAAAGTACTGCGCATACGCGGCAAGGGTAACAAAGACCGCCTGGTTCCCGTATTGCCCGCCGTGTTTGACGCGATTGAAAAATATGTCCGCGCGCGGCCGTTTGATAACGGCCCGTTGTTTCGTTCCGTGCGCGGGTTGCCGATGTCCGCGCGAATGGCGGAAAAAGTCATAGAAAATCTGCGGAATCAATTGCAATTGCCGGAATATGTGACGCCGCACGCGCTGCGCCATTCTTTTGCGACATCGTTGCTTTCCGGTGGGGTTGATTTGCGGCATTTGCAAGAATTGCTGGGCCATGCGTCGCTGTCGACGACACAGCTTTATACGAAAGTCGATATGTCGATGGTGATGAAGGAATATGCCAAAGCCCACCCGAAAGCGAATGGTTGAATGTAGGGGCGCGCAGGTTAAGAAAATCCAGGAGTCTGCCGCAAAGACACCCGGTGTTCCACAGACAGTAATTTTGAAAGGTGAAGATGCTTCCGGGTGTCCAGGAGGATGCCAACAAGTTTACGCCCGTCTAATAATGGTTAACGATGAGGTTATTCGTATTACTGGAATTAAGTGTATTCCTTGCCAAGAGCCCGCCCGGTAAATTAATAAAAATGGGCGGAAAATTATCCGCCCTTACAATTTTGCCATCAGCGTCAAAATCCCGTCAACAGCGCCGGCCCGAATCCGGGAACCTGGCCATCGTATGTGATGCTTGCGCAACGAGACGGGCAGCGGCCGGCGGCATTGGCTGTTATATTGTAATGATATATCCATGGGCCATTTCTGTTGTCAGATCTTCTTTTTACCCTGCACCAGCAATGCCCGGCGTTGCCGTTCCCGCTGGTGGTGATTACAGGATTGCCGGAATTGGGGCGTGTGCCCGTTGTCGAGCTTATAGCACTTTGAACCCAAAATGTCGGATATATACACCTTTGTATATTACCGGCATCAAGCGCAGTGCTGCCATAATCTCCTCTTCCTGTCCCCCCCAGCGCATTCAAATCGTCTCTTATTGTCCGGGTAAGCCAGCTGTTCGGCAGGCCGTGCTCTTGGCCATTCCAAGTATAAATCCCGGCGGTATAATCGGCCGCAATTGTAGAAGTTGTTCCGGCGCCGTTGCCAGTGCCGAACGACAGACACTCGTTGCCCGACTGTATTATGCATGCGCCGCCGTATAATGTATATCCGCTGGCGCACGTCGAGCAAGTGCCGCCGGTACAGGCTCCGAATGCCGCACATTGCATGGGCAGAACATTATTTGCTGGATTCGTGCACGCTGCGGAACGGGTTTGGATGCCGCTGTTTGTGGTCATAGCTGTGCATCCGGCGCCAAGGGCGGGCGTACAGGCCTGGCTGGTGCTGCAGCCGTTAGCACAGTTCGTGCAAGTGCCGTTGTTAAAAAAATGTTGCGCTGCACACGTTGCGACCAGACTGTAAACGATGCCCGCAGATGTTTTGAACGTCAATCGACCCGGCGCCGTACCCGATACCAAATGTCCGTAACGCACGCCGCTTGCAGTTCGTACATGCAATGCGGGCGACGACGTCTTGGTTGCGGATAACGGCACAGCCAATGAACCGAATCTCAATGTCTGACAAACGCCATTTTGTGGCGCGGCAAACAAGAAAATTCCAGCAAACGCAAGAAACCGAATCAGCCAAACGTGCCTGGACAATCCGGGGGTATTATTTACCCCCCCCCATATTTTTGTCAAGTGAGGTTGGATTAGCGTATAATCAAAAACTACCTTTGATATCATACCACTTCCGTAACTGCGCGCAGGGTGCCGTCGCGGGACAATTGCACCACGTGCAGTTTGCGTTTCATTTCTTCGATTAATTCCGCGCGCTTGTACGCCGGCTGGGTATGCAGTATCCGGTCCGCGAACGCGCCGTACGCCGCCGCCGCCGATTCCGCGTGAATCGTAGTATAAAAATGGTCATGCCCCGTGCCCATCATTTCCCACATCGCCGAAGCGTTGTCCGTCGAAATTTCGCCGCCGATTATAACGTCCGGCGTCATGCGCACAACCAAATCAAGCAAACGCGAATAATTCATCTGGTTATTTTGTTCCGTGCGCGATAATACAAAATGCACCCGGTTTTTTTGCGGCACGTTCAATTCTCGCGCGTCTTCGACCGTAATAACGCGGCTGTTCTGGTCTATCAGCGTCAATATGTGGTTCAGGAATGTAGTCTTTCCCGTGCTGGTCGCGCCGGAAATCAAAATCGGACTTCCGTCGTTTATGGCGTTCATCAGATGCACGTACGGGTCGTTGGATTTCTTTTTCGAACGCGGTTTGATTTTCAAAAGCGGCTGGCCCTGTTTCAGATTATAACTGTTGAAAGCGTCTTTGGTGCTGACAAAATGTCCCCGGATGTTCAGCGCCACGCCGCCCGTCACGTCATTGTCGTCGTACATGACGTTGGGGCCCGCTATTCCTGTAAACCGGTGCTGGCCGGGCAGGGTGGCGTAAACGACCGGAATGCCCTTTACCGGTTCGAACGGCCGTTCGTACACGTTCGCGACGGTATGGATTAAATCGACCAGATATTGTTTGGACAGTTTTTCGGATTTATACGAAACCCACGGAACGCGCGCGCCGTGCAGGCGCATCCAAACCTCTCCCGCATGGTTGATTGCGATTTCTTCGACGAATTCCGGCATAAAGAATTCTTCCAAAGGTTTCATCAAAGTGTTAAGTACGATATCACTCATGCCATTAATTGTATCATAATTTACCTCTTGCGACAATATGCAAAAGTGTTTATAATCAAAGTCGATAGTCGATAGTATAAAGTCGGCAGTTATATAATTAAAGAGAGATAAAATGAAAAAATCTATTATCTATGCTCTATGCTCTATGCTTTTTCTGGCCGCATGCGGCGGCAACGATACGCGGTATAACCAGACCGACTTTGAAATGGGCGGGCCGGACGCGCCGCTGTTGAACGAACGGACGGCCGGATTTATGGATGCGGACAACCCGGAATTCGGCGCCGACGCCTTTCGCCCGAAAACACAGCAAGAGGTCAATGAAATGAACGCCCGCTGGGACGCCAGCCGGGTCGAAACCAGATGGGAAGAGTACAAGGGCACGATAGTCCGCGTCCAGATAATGCTGGGCAGCACGGACATGCGCGAAATGCGGCTGAAAGTAATTCAAAACGCGAACGGTATGGACGTTGACGGCGATGCCGCGCACGTTCTGGCCCGGGTTGCGGATTTCGAAATCAAAAGGGTATGCGGTCGCAACAGCGTCAATTATGTCATGATTTTCGACCGCCCGTCCTTTGAAGTCCTGCGCCCGACGCCTTATTTTGATTTCGCCACGCGCGACGAAGGTTCGACGATGCGCGAATATGGGTTCAAGTGCATTTATTAATTGAAACAAAAAGGAGTAAACATGAAGAAATTATCAATAGCCATGTCATTATGCGGCGCGCTGTTTGTGGGCGCGTGCGATGGCGCCGCGAAATCCGGCGATACTGTCGTGATTAACTTTGCAGGGTTTTTGGACGGCGTCCAATTTCCGGGCGGCACCGCCGAAGGATTCCCGCTTAAGCTGGGCAGCGGCCAATTCATACCCGGATTCGAAGACCAATTGATGGGCGCGAAAAAAGGCGAGGAACGCGACGTGGTTCTGGCGTTCCCGGAACAATATCACGCCGCCGAACTGGCTGGGAAAGAGGTTGTGTTCAAAGTTAAAGTCTTGGAAATCAAGAAATAAAAAAATCCGCCGTTTGGCGGATTTTTATTTTATTCGGTTTGCCCGATGGATTTTATAAATCATAGTGGTGGGTTTGTAAACCGGTATGGTCACGGTCATATCCGCACGGTATTCTATCTTTCTGGGCGCCGGTTTTTTGTCCGAATTGGCAATGCGATGCTGGGCGATCATCGCGCCGACGTAAGCTTTGTCGAATTTTTGAATCGCGTTATGTTTGGCATTGGCAATGCGTGCCCGCATTTTATCGTCGGCGGGATGGCAAAAAGCGGATTCGTTTTCCAGCCGCTTTACCTGGCCCGTAATCCTGCCTATACTGCGGCCCAATAATTTTTTCCGAAAATCCGACAGATACAATATAATGGTGCATGTCATTCTTTGGACCAATGAATCGCCCTGGGTTATAAAGTACGTTTCGTACATGTTGTCTATTATATGGTAATTTTCTTTTCGCACTTTCTTGTCCTTTATGTATGCCAGCGCCAAATCCAAATCTTTTTCGTTCATTTCTTTTTTTCCTTTATTAAAATATCACCCGGCCGCCCAGACGCGCCGTGCGCGGTATGGGGCCAAAGCTGGAATTACTGCTGACGTATATGTTTCCCGTGACCGTAAAGTCGTCGCAAAAACGCAGCAGGCCAATATTGCGCAAATAAAGGTCGCCGTCAACATAAATTCCGCACGGCAATGTATATTTGCGGTGATTTTGCAAGAATAAATTGCCGCGGATTTTTGCGCCCGGTTTTAACGAAGAACCGCCCGTGCCCGCGCCGTCGACGATTTTATCGCCGGAAATCCAGACATTCGCGACCAGCTGTTTCGAAACATTTTTGCGGGCCGGATAGTATTGGTGGCGGGGTTGTGCGATCCGGCGCGCGGCGGGCGCCGCAATATTTCCGGATTGCACGCCTGTGCGGACTATTTTCTGCAACGGCAATGTGACGGTCAGCGTATCGTTCCGTGCGCTGACGACGACATTCGCCGGAACATCCATGGTAACGGGACGGGGCGCGGGCCCGGTCCGGTTCCAGGCGGCGGGCGTATTGTCCGTGGCAATGGCGCGCGGACCGGCGTTCCAAACGCGGCCTATTAAAATGGAAAACATGATTATAATCGACAAAAGCAGGGCGCAGTTGCCCAATCCAACAATATTGATTCCGCGGACAAGGTTCCAAAACATTGTCGGGATACGAACGAATATATAACGCGCGGCATTCTTTATTTTGGCGGCGCATGTTTTGCATGCGGCGGCCAGATTTTTTTCGAATTCGGACGGTGCGGCGGGGGTTCTTGCAATTGGCGTCGCCGTAACCGCGGGTTTGGCGGCAGCCGCCTTGGCCGGGTTTTCCGCGGGCGCCGCGGGCGCTTTTTGGGTCGTCGGCGACATCATTTCGGCGCGCATGCGTGCGGCGGCGGCCCCGGCGACCGTCGAAGTGCCGGTTTCCGCGATTCTGTTGCTGGCATTTTGAAGAGTGTCTTTCTTTGACATAATGCGACCTTTAATTTTTTTGTATTTAGCCATCATTATGTCCCTTAAAAATCCATTTGTCAACTATTTTGTCAAATTTATTTATATAGATAAAACAGGTAAAATTTTAATTGTATATACATAATGTATATACAATGATTTTATCATTCTCGTGCAGACCTCTCGTCACCCCCGCGCAGGCGGGGGTCTACTGTTAAAAAAGCTGTCGCCAGAAAAGCTGGCGACTCTTTATTATACAATGGATCCCCGCCCCGGGGTCCCCACGCAATCGCAGATTGCGTGGGGTGGACCAAGCGGGAATGACGATTATGGGACAAGAGGCTATAAAGATACTTTCCTGCCAGTTGTGAGTATTTATTTTTTCAATCCGGCCAATTCTGTCGCGGTATCCGCGGCCGACGTATACAGAATTCCCGTGCCGCCGCTGCCCGTCCAATTCGCGATATTATCCGGGCGGTCGTCGACCAAGATGTCGGTTTTCGTCGGGCGCAACAATACGCCCTTGGTGCCGTCCATAACCGTGATTATTCTGTCTGGCGAAAAATAATCCCCGAAATGCCGCAATACCCATTCGATTTTTTGTTGGGCAATGCGCCGCTGTTCATTCGCGTCCGTCAAAAGCGCGCCTGTTATAAAATTTGCGGCTTTTGGTATTTTTGTCAGGATAAAAACATTATCGCCCGCAACCGCCTTTGCTGCGGCAATCATTTCGCCCGCGCCCGGCATCACGGCCAGGTCGCCGTAAAAATTCGTGCCCTCTATTTTACGATAAAATTCCAATTTCGCCGCCTTTTGCGCATCGGACAAATATTCATTCGGCCGGTTCAGGTCGGCGCTTCGCGGCCTGTATTTTATGGCCGATTGTTCGAAATCCGCCAAAACCCCGTCCATATCGAAATATATTTTGATTGACATATAACGCGCCTTTTTATTAACCTTTTGTTGAGAGAAATGTAGCAAAATATAAAGGCGTATGCAATGCAAATTAAATCTCTCGAAATCAGCGACAAGACAACCCTGGTCAATTATTTCAAACACAACACGGTGCTGTTCGGCAACGCGGATATGGCGCCGTATCTGGACGCGGACATTTCCGTCAGGACCGTAAAGCAAAGCGACATAGTCGCGTCCCAGACATACGTGTACACCAGTCAATTGGAATTCCTGGCGGAATTGGACCGCCAGTTACAGGAAAATCACGGCATCGATTTTCTGAACCAAAAGGGCTTTATTACATACGAAATCGACGGCGTTCGGTATACTTTATATCCGCCGATTGTCGAAATCACGGATGGCAAACCATTGCTGGTCGACGGAACGCATCGCATAACATACGCCGCGCGCCAGAACAAACCGTTCACCGCCGTGTTCGTTCGCGGCGTGTCGAAAGATTGGAAGCCGTCGACCAAGGAATCGCCCGCGGGATGGGCCGGCATCCGTGAATTCGAAGATTTCAAGGCAGAGGCGCCGGCGGACTTTATAAAAAGATACAAACGCTATCCGACAAGCGAAGAATACAAATATTATTTCCGCCATTACAGATTTCCGGGCCAGACGAAAATCATGCGCGTCGATACCGATGTCGACCTGGTCGATGCGGCGCGGCGCACGGGCGAAGTGCGCAACCTGCGGAACGAACGCGAAATAAAATGGGTTCTGCCGAAATTCGTTTTGCCGAAAACTCATTCGTATCTGATAAAGTCCGGCACGATTGTCCAGGGATACATACCCGCCGGACATAATCTGTCTTTGGACGGAAATATTCTGAAAGTGGGCGGCAACCCGGTGCTGAATCTGAACCCTGAAAATCTGACCGGAATCCGGGACGGCATTTTGGATTTCATGGGGAATTTTCCGGATGAATCCGAATTCAGATACCGCGCGTACGACAAGAAATTTGTGGCGACTTTCAAGAACGTCACGACCAACGCCGGCCGCGACAGGGCACAGGTGGAATTCGATATAACCAAATCCGAATATAATGCGCTGTGCGGGTTTGCGGCTGGGCAAATCCAAAAATCGCGCTGTCTGATTCCGGACGGGCACGGCGTTATCGAAATAGATTTTTACGATACGCCCAATTTGTCGTTCGTATCCATAGAACGCGAATTTCTGGAAGACGAAGACCCGGCGACGTATGTTTTGCCGAATTGGTTGGCCAGAATGCATCCGATAAACGTGACGCATGAACCGGCATTCAAGAACAAGAACATAACCAAAATTCTTTCCGCCGGCGGGCAGTATGCGGCGAACGCCCGATTTGAAGAAATAATGCGAACAAAGCAGAAATAAAAAAACGCCCTTTCGGGCGTTTTTTATTTTATTCGTTTTGTGTTTTGACTTTTTATATACGAAAGCTTTGCATCGGCGATGGTGCGCCCCTCGTTGTTCAAATATCCCGCGCCTGTTATTTCGCCAAGTGTTTTACCGCCCCAATACCGCGCCAAGAATTCTTTGACGCGCGCGGGCAGGGTTTCCATCAATCCCGGATTGGGCAGCAATTCGGTTCCGATAGAAAACGCGTCCGCGCCGGCCAACGCAAACCGCACGATATCCGTTTCATCCCATATCCCGCCGCCCGCGATAACGGGCAACCCGGTCGATTTGACCACTTCGATAGTTTTGGCCAGCGCGATTTCCCGAACGACCGCGTGATGCGACATTCCGGCGATGCCGTTGTAAAGAATACTGCGCCCCGTTTTCGGGTCCATGTCGTATCCGATGACGGTATTGACAAGGGATATCGCCTGCGCGCCCGCGGATTCCGCGGCGGCGGCGATTTCGCCGATATTCGCCACATTCGGGGTCAGCTTTACAAAGATAGGCCTATGCAGCGTCGCCGCATGCGCCGCTTTTGTAACATCGAAAACAAGCTGTGCGTTCGTGCCGATAATCTTTTTATCCAGATTGGGGCACGACACGTTGATTTCATACGCGTCGACGTACGAACCGTTCAACAGATGAATCATTTCTGCGAATTCTTGGGGCGTGGCGGCCGAAATATTCGCGATGATTTTCGTGTTCTTTCCATCGAACTTCTTTTCTATTTTCGGCGATATTTCGTTCACAAAATATTCGACGCCGGGATTTTCCAATCCGATGGAATTCATAATTCCGCCGCACGGTATTTCTTTTATTCGCGTTCCGGGATTTCCAAAGCGCAGGTTCCGGGTCAGTCCCTTTAATGAAATCGCGCCGAAGTTCGACATGTCCGTGATGTTGTCCTGTTCGATTCCGAATCCGGCGCATCCGCTTGCCGCGATATACGGGTTGTCGTTCAAGAATCCGTTCAAATCGAACTTGTACGAATTTTTAATCTGGCTGCGCGTTCTGGTAAAATCGGGCGTGTCGGTTTTTTGTTTTTTCTGGTCTTCTTTTTCTTCCAGATATTCCCAATCGATTTTGTCGCCGGAAAGAACCGGACCGTCTTTGCATATTGAAACCGCTTTGCCGTCCGACCCCTTGCAAGTGCACGATTTGCAGACATTGTATCCGCAACCCATTTCGGATTCCAACGCGCATTCGACGTCTATGTCGAATTGTTTTGCGATTTCATAAACGGCCTTCATCATAGGGACCGGTCCGCATGTGTAAATTTTTTCGTATTTCAATTCCGATTGCAAAAGGACGCGCAATATATCCGTAACCAAACCCTGGTGCCCGTGCGTGCCGTCTTCGGTCATGAACCAGATGTCGGGACTGGCTATGACGTCGTTCCAGAAACAAATGTCCTTTTTCGTCTTGCCGCCGACTATGATATCCGTAAACGAACCGTTTTTGGACAATTTTTGTTCCATAAACGGAACGAACGCCGAACCCATTCCGCCGCCGATTATTATATTGTTCGTAAATTTGTTTTTTTTCCAGCCTTTTATGGAAAACCCGTTCCCCAAGGGGCCCATGCACAATAATTCCGTTCCCGGTTTCATATTCGCCAGCGCTTTTGTTCCTTTGCCGCCGACGCGGTATCTGACGGTGACGGTTTTATATTTGTTGTCGACGGCGGATATGGTAAACGGTCGGCGCAACCGGCCGCGTTCGACGAACAGGTTTACAAATTGCCCGGGCTGTGCCGTTTCCGCGATATGCGGCGCATCCAAAACCATTTCCATAACATTGGGGGCCAATCGATTGTTTTCCAAAATTTCAACCGGTTTGTCGATTTTATTTGTCATAAGATTCCTTTTCTTTTTGTGCGTATCCAAGTATAAATAAACAGACGCTTTTGTCAAGCATGAAAAGCGCCCCCACAGGAAGGTTATGGCAAATCTTGATATTCCGATTGTCATGGCGTATAATCGCGTGATGATAAACGAAATTGCCCGCGATATAACCCGATGCGACAAATGCCCGCTTTGCCGGACGCGCAATAAAGCCGTGCCGGGCGAAGGCCGCGCGGACGCGAAAATTATGATTGTCGGCGAAGCGCCGGGTGCGGTAAACGACGAAACGGGCCGTCCGTTTGTCGGACACGGCGGCCAGATTCTGGACAAGATTCTGGACCGGTGCGGCGTCCGCCGCGCAGACTTGTTTATTACTAATGTTATAAAATGCCGGCCGCCGGAAAACAGAAAACCGACGAAAAAAGAAATCGCGGCATGCCGCCAATATTTGTCGCGACAAATAGATTCTATAAATCCGAAATTAATAATCGCGCTGGGCTCTGTCGCATTCGAAACAATCACGGGACAGACGGTCCGGACCAAAGAAAACTGCGGCCGGGTTTTTGATATGGGCGGCCGCAAAGTCGGGCTTTGCATTCATCCGAACGCTTTGCGTTATGTAAAGGGCGGATTGGATTCTTTGGCGGAACAATTTTCAAAAGTGATATGTTGATATGAAAAAAGCGAATTTATCATTGCCAGGGCGCATCCGGGACGAAAAAGTTTCGATACTGGTCGACAAGATTGTGGATTTTTCATTCATGGGGGAAAAGTTAAAATTCTGCCTTTCCCACGCATTGTTCAGCAGTTTCGACGTGGATGTCGGGACAAAGCTGTTGTTGAAAACAGTGGCCCAGAGAATTAATTTCGAAAAGATTGTAAAAACCAAGGACATCGGCGCCGGGGCGGGAATTATCGGAATATGTTTGAAAAAAAAGTTTCCGCATATCGACGTGACGTTTACGGACCGGGATATGCTGGCGCTGGATTTTACAAAACTTAACAACGAATTAAACGGCATCGGCGATTATCGGGTTTCGGGCGAACTGGGCATCCGACGCGCGGACATAAAATACGATTTCATCGTATCGAACATTCCGGCGAAAATAGGGGACAAGGGACTGGAAGACTTTATAAAAAAAATGATTCTGTCCGTTGCCGCCGACGGAATCTGCGCCGTTGTCGTGATAAAGCCGCTTACAACCCAAATCCGGGAAATTCTGGCCGGCGCCGGCGCCGCCCTTACGTTCGAAGAAATGGGCAAAGCGCATTGGGTCGTGCATTTCAAAGCGCCGGAAAATTTGGACGGCATTAAAGTGCCGGCGGACGAGATTGCGCCCTATATTCGGGATAATATTGCGCAGAAAGATTTCGGTTTTTCTTATAAATTGAAAACGGTCTTTAATCTGCCGGATTTCGATACGATGGGGTATCAATCGGAATTGCTTTTGGATTTGTTGAAAAATGAAAAGCCGTCCGGCGCGTGTCTTTTTTGGAATCCGGGCCAGGGGCGTGTCCCGGTATTGGCGCATAAAATTTTTCCCGGAAAAATAAGCCGATATATATTGGCCGGCCGGGATTTATTGCAATTGCAAATCAGCCGGGATAATTTGATAGCGAACGGCGTTCAGGCGGAAAACATATCCGTTAAACATGTCTCGCTGGTCGGCGAAATTATGGAACCTGTCCAGAATTATATAATCATACCGGACGTTATTCCGATGACCGACGGTTATGATATTACTTTGAAAGATTTGCGGCATGCGAATATTTTTATTTCGGACAAAAGTACGAATATTTTCAGATTGCTGGAAAAACAGAACGCATACCGGGTTGTAAAAAGAATCAAAAAGAACGGCTTTACTGGCATTTATTTGCGCAGGCATTAATATTAGACATAAATTCCTTTTTGTGATAAAATCCCCGTATGAAAAAACAATCTTCTTTACGCCGGTTTTTATTCAATGTATACGGGTATTCATTCTTTAATTGTTTGATATTCATGAATCCCGTGTATTTGCTGTTCTTTGCCGAATCCGGGGTTTCGGATGTCGGGCTGTCTGTTTTGCTTATCATCTGGTCGCTATTCGTTGTTGTGACCCAGATACCGGTCTTGATGTCCGCCAACAAATTTTCACGCAAAGCGGTAATGCTGGTCACGCAGTTTATGAAAATGTCGTGCTTTATCGTATGGGTGATTTGGCCGACTTTTTGGGGATTCGCTTTGGGATTTCTTTTATGGGGCATTATGTGGGCCGCATATAATGTCGTGTGGGAAGCGATAGTTTTCGACGAATTGCAGGCCCGCCGGCACAAGGCGATTTATACCAAAGTCTGCGGTCGCAAGGGCGCCATAGAAAACATCGCGTATATTATCGCCGGCACGGGGTCGCTGATGATTCCGTTGGGGTATGAAGTCATCGCGGTTGCCACGGCCATCTCGATGATACTTGCCATGGTGTTTATGTTCCGCATGGATATAAAGACCCAGAATGTGGTAAAGCGCAGCGCGAACGTGGTAAAATCCCTGCGCACGGCCGGAACGGTATTGCGCCGCGCGCCGTATATTCTGTATCTGATGATACTTTGCAATCTGCTTTACGGGTTTTCGCAAATCGACGAATATTTGGGGCTTATCGGGGTGGAAATGGGAATACGGCCGGAATTGGTCGGCGGGCTGTTTATACTTTCGCTGGTGTTCCAGGCTTTTGGCAATACGTTCGCGGATAAATTCGATAAAATGCCGGACAGGAAACTTTTCGCGGGCGTGTCGTACATCGGCCTTATCATGATTATCATGGCGTCTATTTTTTCCGTGCCGGGTCTGGTGTTTTTCGCATTGTTCTATTTCTGTTATTCCATCGTCCGCGTTCTGGTTTATTCGCGGTTCCAGCATGCGATTCCGTCGGCCAGCCGCGGCGCGTTTTTATCGATGTACAGTTTTTGCGAACAGGGCACGGTCATATTATCGTACGCTGTTTTTATACTTGGCGTGTCGATGGGCGGCGGATATAGATTGGGAATATTCTTGTCAGGGGTCGCGTCGGTCATGGTCGGTATATGGGCGATGACATATATTCCGAAAAAGAAAAAACTTTACGACCGATTGATGCGGTATCGACAGGGCGCCGCCGCGATTATGAAATAATTTCGGTTTTCAAAGATTCGAATTGTCGTTTGAATGATTCGAAATCATGAAAGCATAGCGATGCGGTCATGCCCATGACGCGGCATGCGTCGATTGTCTTTTGCTTGTCGTCAATCATGCAGATTTCGGCAAAGGGCAGGGCCAGTTTTTCCCGAACGTACAGGAAAAATTCCGGTGCGGGTTTTAAGTGTCCGATTGTCGACGAAACGAAAATATATTCCGCCAAATTATTCAATTGCGGGTATTTTTCCAACAGAAATTCCATGCGTCTTTTGGTCTGGTTTGTGGCGATTGATATTCCGAAACCGCGCCGTTTTTGTTCCATAAAAAATTCATAAACTTTTGTGTTGAATATGGAATTTTTTTCATGATAGTAATTCAAGAAATCCGCGGCGGAAACACCAAAACGCCTGTATTTTTCGGAATTCATGACCATTTCCGTATGTTGCAGCAATTTTTCATTATCCGCCTGGACATCCAATGTAAACGTGTCGGCCTTGAAAAAATCACGCGAATCGAACGGCGCCAGCCCCAAATCTTTTTCAATGTCTTTGGACCAATAAAATCTGGTGTTGCCGTCGTCCGTATGGGTAACGTCGAACAAAACATCGTCCAAATCCAACAGCAGGTGGCGCATAGTCTTACCCTGTATAATAATTCCAACCCGGAATATCCAGCCGCGACAATTGCCCGGATTTATTCAAATAAACCCCGCTTTCCGTGTTCGTTGCAATTCCGATTTCATACAGGCCCGCATTCCGCAGTTCATCCAGAATATCTTGCGGGATGTTTTTATCAATCGCCCCCAACAATTGAAAATCCGCGCCCGCACCCAGGACCAGTTCGTAAACGTCTTTGCCCATCAGTCCCGCCAGTTTATGGCTTAATTCATGAATCGGCAGTTTCGCCGCGTCCAGTTCTATGCCGACACCGCTTTGCGCCGACATTTCGTTGAACGATTGAAAAACCCCGTCGGTGTTGTCCATGCATGAAACTGTATGGTCTTTGTTTGCGGCGGCCAAAAGTTCCGAAAGATTTTTGCGCGCTTTGACTTTTCTGAATTGGTCTTTCAAAATTTCTTCCTCTTTCGCGGAAAGCAAAATGCCTTGTGGTTTTGCGGTCAGAAAATATAAAAACGCGGTCGGCGTCAATCCGACATAGTCCGAACAATAAATCACATCGCCGTTGCCGATAGTGTTTCTGTAAAGCGGACGGCCGTCTTCACCGATGCCGACGGATGTCGCGGTTAAATTCATTTCCGCAGAATCGCTGAAATCGCCGCCCAGGATTTTGCAATCGTATTCGTCGCACGCCGCAATGATTCCCTTGTACAGGGTCTGTAAATCTTCGACGAAAAAATCCCCCGGAAAGGCAAGATTCAAAAGCAGCCCGACCGGCCGCGCGCCGGATGCGCAGATATCGCTGATATTCAAAACCGCCAGATAATAGCCCAGGCCAAAGTAATCAAGTATGCCAAGTTTGAAACTTATCAAATCACTGGGCACCCTGTCTGTCGAAATGGAAACCCACCGGTTTTTTGTAATCGGAATAATCGCGCAGTCGTCGCCCGCAAGCATATTGTCCCGTCCGGGATTCACCATGGGAAGGATTATTTCGGCCAGAAGTCTTTTCTCGCCAAAATCTTTTAATTTTTTATCGTTCATACTTGGATTATAAAATCAAACCCGGGTAAAGGCAAGCGTTTGCAAACGGTGGTTATTCAGTCGCGGATTTTGGTGGCGATATGAAACTTGTTGCCGGACATTCCTATAACCTGTCCGCCATCGGGCAAAATAGGGGACAATGTTTCCATGACGGCGTTCCAATCGAATCCGCCGTATTCCGGTATATTCGACAGATAGATAACGTCGTATTTTTTGCCGACGCCGGACATGCCCGCCAAATCCCGCCATATAAATTCGCCCAGCGGCGGCGCCGACATGCCTTGGACAAGTTTGTGGATTTTTTTGTAATGCGCAATGTTTTCGTCAAAAGGCCGCCGGCCGTTGCCGAATGGCGTATTATAACCGGCCGAATCCCATGTTTCCGCAAGCGCCCGCATCTGCGGCGATATCTTGTTCCACACGCGGTTTTTCTTTAATATGTCGACTTTTTTGGCGGCCGAATCAAATGCCGCCATTTTCCGTAACACGGTGTCGAACTTTTTGTATTGCCGCATTGTGGCGATTTTGATTTCCGTATCGAACCTTGCTTTTATGGTCTTGTCGAACACATCGACGAACTTGGCGCCGTTCAAAAGAAAGGTCAACGCCATATCGCCGCCCGCGCAGATGGACAACACGGATTTACCGCGCACGTCAAGGTCGGCCGCAAATTTTTCAAGCGGCTCGTTCGTCCAGGTCCATGTTGTCATAAACGGCCCCATGTCCTTTACCAGGCGTGTTTTGAAACTTTTGTTGAACAGCGCCTTGAACTGTATATTGTTGCGACGAAATGCCGGGCCTTTTTGCTTCATGCCGCCATTATATCACGAACAGGGAATCGTTTCAATATGGCATCGGCCGACGCGATTGGTGAAAGAACAGGATAGCGGCCTATGGTTATGGTGCGCTCTTTATATAGGGGCGCACGGATTCGCTCGCCCTTTGGGCTGCGCGTATCCTCGTAGTTGTTCGAATTTCGCCAAAGGCTCGTTCTCACATACTCGGATTCGAACCTGCGGTTCTCGCCTCGCTTGCCCGCGCAACCAAAAATAAAAATGCCGCAAGGGCATTTTTATTTTTGGTTGGGGCGCACGGACTCGAACCGCGATATACAGAGTCAGAGTCTGCTGTTCTACCATTAAACTACGCCCCAGTTGCGCCCGCCCATTATATGAAAACTTTTCCATTTTGCAAGCGTTTTGTAGGGGTCGAATATATTCGACCCTATATAAGGGCGCAAGATATTGCGCCCCTACATTTTTTTCGGATTTTTGGGATTTCATGCCTGTGTGATTTTTGCCGGCGTTCGGCAAAAATGCCCATGCATGTTTTACAGGTTTTTGATTTTCTTCATAATTTGCCTTGCGGTCGGATCCGCCCGCGCGGAATCTGTCCCGCATCAAAACCCCATGTTCGGCGAATTTGAAAACGCTTTCCGCATGGACGGGTTTTACGCCATCGACGGATGGGCCGACAGGATCGCCACGCTGATGTTCACGTATTCCCAACCGAACAGTTTCTTTCGTCTGCCCGGGCGGCGCGGCCTTCATGTCCTGCGCATAACGGGCGATACAAAGGGCGCGAAAGACATGTCCATGCGCCGCGAATATAATGTCCAGACGGGAAGTCGAATTGCCCAATGGGCAGTCGGCCTGTCCCAAGAGGTAGTATTCTGGTCCCCCGGAAATTTCTATTTCGGCGCCGGAATAGGGCCGTTTGTAAAAGAACAGAAAAACGATTTTCTGGGGTCGGAATGGATGGCGGGCGAACGCGTGTTCGTCGGATATTCGTTCGGCCAGTTTCATGCGGAACTTGCGGCCCAGCATTTTTCCGACGGCCATCTGAACCAGCTTAACAACGGAATGAACAGCGTCGGCATCGCCGTGGGAATGAGTTTTTAGGGCATAGGGCATAAGACATAGGGCATAAAATATTATACCAAAGGACAAGATATGAAATCATTGGAAAAAATTTTGACGATTACCGTGCGCGTATGCCTTATGCCCTATGCCTTATGCCTTGTTTTCGGCGCGCGCGCCGAAAACCCGTTCTTTCACGATACGGAAAACCAAATCGCACTGCACGTCGGGCACAGCGTGGGCCCGGGCCCGATTCGCAATATGATTCCAAACGGCGACTGGCGGTCGGAACCGTTCGAACAAGTCATGTTCACATACAGCCAGCCGTTCGAATTCTTTCGTCTGCCCGGCCGCCAGAATATGCACATCGGCGTCAATATAGGTTACAGCGGCATGACCAATTACACAAATC
This sequence comes from Alphaproteobacteria bacterium, assembly GCA_009782315.1. GTDB lineage: Bacteria > Pseudomonadota > Alphaproteobacteria > Rs-D84 > Rs-D84 > WRKW01. The sequence goes on along the minus strand of WRJH01000007.1, from coordinate 10,581 downwards.
CCGTCGGCGGAATTTCTTGGGATACGGCTTTGCTGTGGTCGCATGATTTTTATTTCGGCGCGGGCGCGGGCATGTATATAAAACTTAATCATGACGACCGGATGGATTCTTTGCTGATGTTCGGTTCGAAAATATTTATCGGATGGCGGTTTACGGAAATCTGGTCTGCGGAAATTTATGTACAGCATTTCGACAACGGCGGCACGACGATGGTTGACGGCGGGTATAATTTCATAGGCCTGGGCGCGCTGTGGAATTTCTGATATAAAATTTGGGAAAAGAGCGTTTCTGTGATACAATGCATCCGTAACATGTAAAAAACAAAGGAGAAAAACATGAAGAAAACAATTTTAATTTGCGGTGCATTGATTGCGACATTTATCATAACCGGCATTAACGCGGCGACATTGACTGCGGCGACCCGCGCGCAACCGGCGATGGTTGCCCAACCGGTTGTTGCGGAACCAACCGTGATAGGCATGACATTGGCGGAATGCGAGGCGCTTCGCAACACTCCGGAATTCAGCGGTATGTCGACCACGTGCATTTATTACGATGAGGCCGGCGGATATGTGATAGAGTTTCCCGCCAACCTATACGGTTCTGCCAGCGACTGCAGAAACGGCGGCGGAACTTGGGTGCGCGGGAATTGTATAAGCGGTGGAAAAAGAGTAAAGGCCAGCGAAACAATCAACACGAATTCCATATATTAACGAACGTATATGTTTAATTGTAAAAAAAAGGGGCGCCGCCCCTTTTTTTACATCATCGGCATGCCGCCCGAAGGGGGCGCCGGTTTTTCTTCCGGAATCTCCGTCATGACGCAGCCGGTGGTCAGCATCACGCCGGACGTCGACGCAGCCGCCAGAATAGCGGTCTTTACAACTTTGGCCGGGTCTATAATTCCCATTTTCATCATGTCGCCGTATTCGCCCGTCTGGGCGTTGTATCCGAAATTGTAATCTTTTGAATCGGAAATTTTCGCAATGATTGTAAGGGCGGAATCGCCCGCGTTTTCGATAATCTGGGCCGCCGGCGCCGAAATCGCGCCGCGCACGATTTCAATTCCTATGTCCTGGTCCGCGTTTGCGCCTTTGATTTTCGCCAATGCCAGACTTGCGCGCAACAGCGCCACGCCGCCGCCCGGAACGATGCCGTCCGTCACTGCGGCGCGCGTCGCGGCCAGCGCGTCGTCCACGCGGTCGCGTTTTTCCTTTACCTCTAATTCCGTCATGCCGCCGACCTTTATCACGGCGACGCCGCCGACCAGGCGCGCCAGCCGTTCGGACAATTTTTCACGGTCGTATTCGGACGTCGTTTTTTCCAAAGCCACCCGGATTTCGTCCGCGCGCGCTTTCACCGCGTCGGCATCCCCGGCGCCGCCCGTTATCAAAGTGGTGTCTTTCGACACGACGATTTTTTTCGCCGCGCCCAAAACTTGCGGCGTAATATTTTCAAAAGTCATGCCCATGTCGTCGGAAATCACGGTCGCGCCGACAAGGGTGGCTATATCGCGCAGCATTTCTTTGCGGCGGTCGCCGAATCCGGGCGCCTTTACCGCGCATACCTTCAATCCGCCGCGCAGCCGGTTCAAGACCAAAGTCGCCAAAGCCTCTGATTCCATGTCATCCGCGATGATAAGCAGCGGCCGGCCGGATTGCAGCGCCGGTTCCAAAATGGGAAGCAGGGCTTGCAGGCCGGTAATCTTTTTTTCCGAAACCAGAATTTGCGCGCCATCCATTTCGCACAGCATTTTTTCCGGATTCGTCACAAAGTAAGTCGACATGAATCCGTTCGCGAACTGCATGCCTTCGACCACGTCGATTTCGGTGTCCAGACCCTTTGCCTCTTCGACCGTAATCACGCCTTCTTTGCCCACGCGTTCCATGGCGTCCGCAATCTTAGCGCCGATGTCGGAATCGCCGTTTGCGGAAATCGTCGCGACCTGGGCGATTTCGGCGGACGATTTCACGGGCGCCGAATGAGCGTCGATGTCGCCCACAACGGCGGCGGCGGCCATGTCTATTCCGCGTTTGATGTCCATCGGGTTCATCCCGTTCGCGATGCGCGCCGTGCCGTCCGCGACAAGTCGTTGCGCCAATACGGTCGCGGTGGTCGTTCCGTCGCCCGCGACGTCGCCCGCTTTTTTCGCCATTTCCTGGATTAATTTCGCGCCGACATTTTCTGCCGCATCGCGCAATGACACTTCGCGCGCGACGGTCACGCCGTCTTTGGTCGCGTTCGGCGCGCCGTATGATTTTTCAATTACGACAGTGCGGCCCTTTGGGCCCATTGTGATTTTGACCGCGTTGGCCAGTTTGTCGACGCCGCGCAGCATTGCGTTTGTGTTGAATACTATATCTTTCGCCATTTTATTCTCCGTTTTCCGTTTTCCGTTTTCCGTTTACCGCAATAATTCCGGTAAACGGCAAACGGAAAACGCTCAAATTATCCCCAATATATCCGTTTCTTTGATAATGATAAAATCTTTCCCGTCCAGTTTTATATCGGCCGCGGATGCCGCCCATTTCGCGAACATAACGGTGTCGCCCGGACGGACGGACGGCGGCACCAGCATTCCGTCGATCCAGATTCCGTTGCCGGCCGCGACGACGCGTCCGCGCGCCGGTTTTTCACGGGCGTTGTCGGGAATGATTATCCCGCCGGCGGTGGTATCCGCATCTTCCAGCCGTTCCAACAATATGTAATTATAAAGCGGTTTGAACATTGTGTTTTCTCCTGTTATTGCAATATAGTGGAAATAGTTTCGATTTCAAGTTTTTATAGTTGACAAATACTAATTATTGGTTAATATATCGCCATAATAAAACAGGGGGCGCACAATGGCAAACGATTTGAAAGCACGTATCAGGAAAAATCTGATATTGGTTCCGGGCATGTCCGCCGCAGACGCGGACAAAGCCGCTGACCGCATATTTCGCAGAACAATTTTCAACGATTTGGGGCCGGATTCCTGTTATTTTAATTTCAGGCAAAAAATTGAAAACGCGGCCGCGCGTTTCGCGCCGTATTTGGAATTCTCGGATTATTTGGCCGCGGCTAAATCGCAACCGTCGCTGTTTTATTCAAAGCCCGGCACGATAGAGTATAACATAAAAGAAATCGTGAAAATATTGGAACCGTACGGCGTGACGTTGGAAAGCTATCTGATGGTGGCGCAAAAGAGTCCCGTACTGTTCACTCGGTCGCCCGGAATTATATGGCGCAATATCCGCGCGGGCGCCGAAAAATTCAAAGAATACGGCGTGACGCTTGAACAATATTTGAAAGCTTTGACAAAGCGTCCCGACGCTCTTGCGTACAGGCCCGACACGGTGGAATCCAATGTAAAGGAAGTGGCCGGAATATTCGAATCGGATGGACTGACGGCCGAACAATACGTGCCCGTGGCGATGAAATGGCCCCAGTTGCTGACTCAAAAACTGGAAACGACAAAACGAAATATTGCGGGGGTTTCCGACAGATTCGGGTTGGACGTTGCGGAATACATTCAGATGGCCATGAAATATCCCAGACTGTTCACTTTGTCGCCCGATGCGGCGGAACGCAATATAACGATGGTCGTAAAGCAATTCGAACAATACGGCGTCACGTTGGAAAAATACCTGGCTGTGGTAAAGAAAGACCCGTCGCTGTTTTCGCGCAATCCGGACACGGTATGCAACAGGGTAAGAGAGACGGTCAAAAGGTTGGGTATTGATATTTCGGAATATCTGGCGGCGGCATTGAAACATCCGCAACTGTTTTCCGCAAAACCTTGTTGGATAGAAAACAATGTGAAAGGAGCCTGTGAAAAGTTCAATCTGAAACTTGCCAGTTATATAAATATGGCGTTGAAAGACGAGCCGACGATGTTCACCCGCACGCCCGAAAGAATGGCGATAAACGTGAACGGGGTCGTTGAAGTATTCGAACCGTACGGGCTTTCATACGACGAATATGTGGCGTGCGCGGTAAAACGCCCGTCGCTGTTCTCGACATCGCCCGAAACCATAGAATATAATATAAAAGGTTTCGTGGAAAAATTCGAACAACACGGCATGACGGTTGAGAAATATATCGCCGTGGCGAAAAGACAGGTGCCCTTGTTCTCGCTGCGCCCGGACACGGTCGCGGGATATATCACCAGGGTTGTCGAAGCGTTCGCGGGCGTTGGATTGACTATGGAAAAATATCTGGACGCGGCGATGAAACAGCCGCCGCTGTTCACGCAAAGCAGCGACACCATAATACGGCATATCGACATGGTCGCCGGAATGTACGATAAAAAACTTTTCACGATAAAGGACGGCGACACCGTTGTCGACGCGATGTGTAAAAAGGCGGCTTCGCTTTCCGCGGCGGACGACGCGCTGGTAATCCGCGCGATAGCGATGACGCTGTTAAAGAATAACGACGGCGGTTTGCGCGCTTTTTCCACATGGTTCACAAAATCGCGCGCCGAAATTGAAACAATCGCGATTCAAAACGTGAGTCCGAAATACCGCCGGAATTTCGTCGAAACCATGGTCGAAAAGGGATTGATAAAAAAAGTCGACTGGAAAAAAATAATCGTCGACTTGGAAAGAAAAAACAAATAGATTACGGGTTGGTAAGGCGTAATTCTATGCGTCTGTTCTTTTGCAAGGACGCCGCGTCGCGGCCCGGCGCCACCGGATACATTTCGCCGAATCCCGACGGGATAAGCCGTCTCTTTTTAACGCCAGCCCCGACAAGTTCGTCCACCACCGCGCGCGCGCGGAGCAGCGACAGTTCGGTATTGTTCGCAAATCCGCGCAGCCCCAGTTTCACCGGTTGAATATCCGTATGCCCGTCGACGCGTATTATCCAATTCACATCCTGGGGGATTTTGATTTCAAGTTCTTTCATTATGCCGGCAAGCAGTCCGATTTGTTTTTTGCCCGCCGGGGACAGTTCGAACGAACCGGTCGCGAACAGTATGTCGCTGGAAATCACGAACCGGTCGCTGGACACGTCGACGCCGGGCATTCCGGCCAATGTCGTCCGCACCGCGCGATAGAATTCCGATTGGAATTCGCCCATCAGCGCCGCGCGCATTTCCGCGTCCATCAGATTGTCCTGCATCCGGTTCAGTTCCGCCACCTTGTCCGCCAGCGCCCGGTTCAGCCGGGCGGACATATCGACATAGTTTGTTTCCGCCTCGGCCGACCGCGCCTCTGCCGCGCCCAGCATCTCGTTTATGCGGGAAAGTTCCATCATCAGCGCGTGTTTCTGGATTTCCAATTCCGCGGCGTCCGTTTTGTCGTGTTCCGCCGCGCGCAATTGCGATTCCAGCGATTGTATAATCTGGGTCATTGACGCTTCGCCGGATTGCATTTCATATAATTTTGATTCGTACGCGGCGACCAGTTCGGCCAGCGATATATTCTGCTGCTCTTTCTCTACCTTTTCCGCTTCGACTGTTTCCAGCGCGGCGCGGGCCAGTATCAGCAGTTCGCGCGCCTGCGCCTCGTTCATGCGCAGGTCTTCGATTTCTTCTGTTTTTTCGGTGTTCTGCCTGGTCAGCGACGCGATAAGCTTTGCCCCGCTGCCGCCGGCCGAAAACACGTTCGTCGCCGTCCACAGGAATATGAACACTATCAAAAGGAATATCAGTATGATGACCAGGTTCGAAAACAAATCGACAAATCCGGGCCATGTGTTGGTGCGTTCGCGGAATTTTAACATTTTTCTCTCTCTTTTTATTAATTACCTGTGCGGCGGTATTTTCCCAATCGTCTTTTCCAATTTGTCTATGGACCGCGACAAATCGCGCGCCGCCGCATTGACATAGGGAAGGGCGCCGTCGTATCCGGCGCGTCCGTCGCCGATATATCCGAACAGTCGCGCGCGGTCGGAAAGGTTTTCTTCCAGTTCGCGGAATATCGCGTTCTGGGCCAATTGAGTCTGCAATCCCAAAAATCCGACAATCAGCGACCCGGCAAGCCCGAACAGCGAAGTCGAAAAAGCCGTGCCCATGCCGCCCAGCGGTATGGCCAGATTTTGCTGCATCAGACTCATGACGTTTTCATCCGCGAAATCCATTGCGCCGATTAAATCCGCAAAACCGCCGACCGTGGCGATAAGCCCCCAGAACGTTCCCAAAAGTCCCAAGAAGACCAAGGTGTTTGTGATGTACCGCATCGCTTCGCGGCTGTCTTCGAACCGGCCCAGGATTATGTTAAGGAAATTGTCCAAAGTCTGGGGCGATATATATCGGTTCCGGTCGGTTTTCGCGCGGTTCAGAATTATGGCGATGGGGCGGAACAGGCGCGGCGGCAAATCGTTCGTGCGCGCGGGCGTGTAAAAATATTTGCGCAGCCAGTTGTATTCCGGCAGCAAACGGAACATGTCGACGAAAGCAGACCCCACGCCGAACAAAGTCGTTCCGATAATAACGCCGTTCAGCCAGATGTTGTTCAGCGCGATGGCCAGAAACTGTTCGTGCCACATCACCAGGGCCGCGCCAACCAATGCGGTGAACAGCGCCATACGGTTAAGAGTCTTGTGGAACTGGGTGTTCATGGTTTTCCGCGCCCGTTCTGTAACCGGCGCGCTCTCCTTTCCATTTGAAAATACTAAAAAGACAACAGGCGTGTCAACAGTAAATGTAGGGGCAAATAATTATTTGCCCCTACTAACCCGCCTATGCCGAATGTTGTTTGGATTTGGAATCCAGCAGCACGGCATTGCGGCCGATATAGGTTCGTTCAATATTATCCATGGCCTTTTTCATCGGACGGTTTTCGCCCAGCAGATGCTGCCATAAAACGCCTTTTATTATAAATTCTTTTACAACATTAACAGCCGCCCACTTGGCGGCGCTATTCGCTCTGTCGTATTGGTCCCAGAATATCCAGCCGGACGGTCCGGCCCAGCGCATCGCTTCGCGCAATTCTTCCGGCGTGGCTTCTTTGCCTTCTTTTTTCAGCCATGCGGTATGCGCCGCCTTTTGGTGGTATAAATCATATAATGCGGCCGTGCTGTATTTTCTTCTTCCGACCCTGAAAATGAAATTGCACCAGACAATTACGTCGCCGCTGAGCCCTGTCGATACCAGGTCGCCCTCTAGATATGGTCTGGCGTCGCCACTGCGGTCAATTTCGCCGGTCTTGACATGGATGTTCGATATTTTGACGGGCTTGCCGTCGATTTGGCATTGCTGTGCAAATGTCTTTGTGTTTTTTGCAAACAGCTCTACCACATCCCGGGGTAACATTATCTCGTTATATTTATAGGTGGTTATCGGCTGTCCGTACGCGTTCGTTATGCCGTCCGCGCTGATATTGATATAATTATTGCAGTCGATGCAATCCCTGTAAAAATAATTAAAAACTTCTGGAGATCCGTCGCTGTCTTTATTGTATTCGGGGGCGGTTTTCGTTTTGGCTTTTTTGGACATTTCGACTCCTTTGCTTGTTTATAACAGACTAGCACAAAGATTTTATTTTGTAAATATAAAATTTGATTTTCCTTGCATTTTCTAAATTTTTGTTCATAATGGGCGGGCTTTCCTGCTGATGGTGAATATCATCGGCTATCAAACTCAAAGGAGCAAACATGGCATTCTATGAAAGCGTCTTGGTTTTCCGCCAAGACTTGACCGATGCGCAGGTCAAAGACAAAGCGCAAAAATTCACCGATATCATCAAAGAATTGGGCGGCCGCGTGGCATCTTCCGAATTCTGGGGATTGAAAAATCTGGCCTATGTCATTCGCAAGAACAAAAAGGCGCACTATGTGCTGTTCAATGTCGAAATGCCGGGCGAAGCGCTTTCGGAATTCGAACGCCGCGAACGCATTGACGAAGACCTTATCCGTTTTCTGAACGTCCGCGTCGAAGAATTGGCCAAAGGCCCGTCCGTTATGATGAAAAAACAGGAAGAGGTGGAATAATGGCAGTACGTGCAGCAATATACCGCAAAAAATCCAATCCGCTGAAAGGCAAGGATATAGACTATAAAAACAAAAAAATGCTGGAAGGCTATATAACCGAACGCGGAAAAATTATACCCAGTCGCATCAGCGGGGTCAGCCAAAAGGACCAGCGCAAACTGGCCCAGGCAATCAAACGCGCAAGACATATCGGGCTTATCCCATTCGTGCGCAACAATCTGGGATAATCCCTAACTTAATGTAGGGGCGTATTGCATACGCCCCGGGCGAATGCAATTCGCCCCTACAAAAAAGGACAGATGAAATGAAAGTCATACTTACAGAAAAAATATCCAAACTGGGGCATATCGGCGACACGGTCGAAGTGGCAACCGGTTACGCGCGCAACTATCTGTTGCCTAATGGCAAGGCGCTGCGCTGGTCAAAGGGCAACGTCGCGTTGTTCGAAGCAAAGAAAGCCGAACTGCATGCCCGCCATGAATCCGCAAAATCCAAAGCGGAATCCGAAGTCAAATCGGTTGAAAGCGCCAAATTCCACATGATACGCAGCGCCGGCGACACCGGACACCTGTACGGTTCCGTGTCCAGTCGCGACATTGCGCGCATGCTGAACGAACTGGCGGGCGTCGCGGTCGAATCCAACCAGGTTCTGTTGGGCAATCCCATAAAGACTATCGGCGCGTTCGACACCAAAATCGCGCTGCATCCCGACGTCATCGTTCCGGTCAAAGTTTATGTCGCCCAGACCCAGGATGAAATCGATGCGCTGGTCGCCGGAAAGGTTCTGACGTTCGGTACAAAGAAAATTGAAGACGAAGAAGTCGCACCGCAGCCAGAGGCGGCGGACGAAGTCGCGCCGGAGTCAAAGACGCAGGCGGAAGAAAAAGCCGACGAAGTCGCCGACAATGAGTCAGCGAGCGAATAAAAAAATCCGCCAAACGGCGGATTTTTATTTTACCTGCGTTTGCCTTTGATTACGGCGTCGGCCGCGTCCCACAATTCGATTTCCGAATTCATGCGCGCCTCTAATTCGGATTTCTGTTTGTAATAATCCGTTATCTTGCAGTCTATCGAATACAATATCATAATCTGGGTATGCACGCATTTGCTGATTTCGGCGTATTCTGTTTCGTCCGCGCTTCTAGGTTTCAAGCCTTTGCAAAGGGCGTCGCAGAAATATTCGTAATCGGCCTTTGAAAAATATTTCATCTTGTTATACGAATGGCTGGTCGGAATAACGCCCCAGGGCGCGACGCCGTCGTCCAATTCTTTGGCGGCAACTTCCCTGATGTTTATGGCATATTCCAGTTGGGCGTTTATATTCGTAATCTTTCGGCCGATGTCCAATACGATATCGGCATTGTCGTCTTTTTGCTTTTTATTTCTCATTTTGCGTCTTTTTTTTGTCGCTTTATTATATATGGTATATAATAATTGTCAAAATGAAACTGGAATCTATTGGCATTATTATCGGTCTGCGGCCATTCGGCGAACGAGACATGATTGCGAAAATACTGACGCAGCGTCACGGTGTTCTGGCCGGAATGATAAAGGGCGCGATTGTCGCCCGAAAAAACAAGCCTTTGGTCGGGCAATGCGGGAACGTGTCGTGGAACGCGCGGCTGGATTCGCAACTGGGCGTGTTTCATTTCGAATCGGAAAAGAATTTGGCGGCGCCGATTATGCGTGACGCGGCCGCGTTGTCTTTTATGAATTCCGCGTTCGCTTTGGTTTCCGCGCTGGTGCCGGAAAGGGCCGAAGATTCCGTTCTGTTTAATGCAACGGAAGAATTGTTAATCGGTCTTGTGAATGACTTTCTGAAATTTGATAATCGTCCCCCCACCGGCGCTGGCGCGCCGACTCCCCCCAAGGGGGGAGTGATTGGTCCCGATTACTCCCCCCATCGGGGGGAGTCGGAAACGCACAGCGTTTCCGGTGGGGGGCAAATATATGCTCCAAAGCGAAGATATACAGAACGCGCGCTGGCAAACGCTCAAAAACTTCGCCGGGAAATGACGGATGCGGAAAAATTACTGTGGCATTACCTGCGCGATAACAAGTTGGGGGTTGCTTTCCGAAAGCAGTGTCCGGTGGACAAATATATAGCCGATTTTGCATGCCTGGAAAAAAAATTGATAATAGAACTGGACGGCATACAGCATTATGAAGAAGGCCGGCGATTGCACGATGTCGAAAGAACCCGCGCATTAAATAGTGACGGTTATAAGATAATAAGATTTGATAACGAAGAAATTTTCAAGAATATGAACGACGTGCTGGGCGAGATAAGCGGATATTTATATCCCCCCACCGGCGCTGGCGCGCCGACTCCCCCCAAGGGGGGAGTGATTGGTCCCGATTACTCCCCCCATCGGGGGGAGTCGGAAACGCACAGCGTTTCCGGTGGGGGGCAGCGTTATATCGATTGGGAAATACAGCTGTTGCGTTCTGTCGGATACGCGCTGGATTTGACCAAGTGTTCGGGATGCGGCCGGACCGACGATTTGAAATTCATGTCGAAAAAAACGGCCCGGGCGGTATGTTCGGAATGCGCCGCGCCATATATGGACCAAGTGTTCGAATTGCCGGTCGATTTGACCGTGACGAAATTCTTTCTTTGCCGCGCCGCCGCCGACATGGGCGCGAAAATCCCGATGGAAAGGG
>WRJH01000006.1 GCA_009782315.1 Alphaproteobacteria bacterium | reverse complement strand
GTATTGCTTTGCGTCCGGCAAATAATAATGTTCAATACTTTTGCGGACGATTGAATCGAATTCGGAAACCGTTTTCAAATCTTTGGCCGTAACCGCACCGCCGATAACGCGCAGATAATTGCCCGGTCCCGGAAACGGCTGGCGGTTCAGATGAGGCAACGGAATGCCCAGCCAGCTGCCCACCGTTCGGACTTCTTCTTTATTAAACCGTTTTAACGGTTCGACCAGTTCCCAGCCGCGTTCGGCGACAAGCGCGTCGATTCCGGTGTTATGGTGCGTCTTTACGAATTTATGCCCGTCCGCGCCGCTTTCGTCCAGGTCCGTTTTTATAGTTCCCTGGCCGAAATATTTAATATTATCAAACCGGCCGGCCGCGGCCGCGAACACTTCGATAAATTTTTTGCCGATTATTTTGCGCAACTCTTCGGAATCGGTGACGCCGCGGATTGCTTTTAAGTATTCTTTGGACGCGTCCACCGCGATGAAATTAGTGCCAAAGCGCTCCGTAAACAGGGTCTTTATCGCGTCCGCTTCGCCTTTGCGCATTCCGCCGTGGTCCACGAACACGCATTTTAACCGGTCGCCGATTGCATCGTGTATCATTACGGCGGTGACGAACGAATCAACCCCGCCGGACAGGGCCAGCAGTACCTGTTCCCCCGGTTTGACGGTCGCCTTTACGCGGGCTATTTCTTCGTTCATTATTTTGAAAAGTTCGGGACGCTCGGACTGGTTTGGATAGTTCACGGCTTTGGTTCCTTTTGATAACTCTCTTTCCCTGCTTGTGGTTCTATACAACAGATTTATCGAAAATGCTAGTTATTTATGCAACTGTTTATCCGTATGGACATGAACCCGACCATGACGATTGCCGCCGTCAAAACCACCAGGTACCAGCGCAGCCATTCGTATCCGCCGAATATTCCGACCAAAAACAGGCTGGTATACGCAACCGTGCGGCCGGCGTTCAGCGCGGATTCCCGGAAAAGAAAGTATTCGACTTTATGGTTCTTTGTCACGCATTTCGATTTGGACAGACAGTACATGTTGGTTTCGGCGATTATATCCATGACCGCGATGGCGGTCACGTATACGAAATTATATATCAAAAACGTTATTTCGGACGTGTACGTGACGAACAGCGCCAAACTGCACAATGCCGCCAAAGTAGATGCGAACATCAACCGCGAAAAGGCCGACTTTCTGCCGAACCTGCCGAAAAGAAAAGCGGTGCCGATTGCAAATATAGAGAATATAGTGGTGAATATACCCAGGTTCAGGTCGGTCTTGAACATATAAACCGTATACATTATGACGATGGTGCCCAGCGCGCCGTCTATGGAAAATCCGCGCAATGTTTCGATAAAAAACAGCCGCCGGATAACCGGAAACCGCATCATGCAGCGCCAGAATCCGAAAAGGTCCACTTTTTTCTTTAACCTGTGCATCGACGGCTTCATAAAAAACATCAGCCCGAATTCCACAAAGCACAAAACCAAAAGCGCCACGGCCATGTCTTCGTACGAACCCGCAGTGATGAACAGCCCCAGGATAAGCGGCGCGACAACCTTTGTCACGCGGCTGACCAGCGAACGATAGCTGACAAACCGCGACATCAGGTCGGCCGGGATTTTTTCGCCGGTCATAACGTGCAATGGAGACCAGTACAACGCCACGTGCATTCCGTACACAATCGCCAGCGGAACGATATAATGAATTATGGATTCTTTTAAGAACACGATCGCCCCCAGGCAGATTATCTTTGGAATCAGGTTAAGTTTGAAAACGGAAACCTTGTCTTTTCTTTTGACCCAGTCGGCAAGGATAAAAAATCCAACCCCCAATGCCATGTGCGTGAACAGTTCGTACAAGGAAACGGATAGGATTTCATTTACGGAATTCTGCATTATGAACGAAATCAGAAAGGTGCCCAGGAACAGGCTGGAAATCTTGTGCAGCGAATGGATGGCCAAAAGCAGTTTGGAATCGTTGGGCAGGGCGGGTGATTTTGTCATTTCAGGCCTTTATAAATTGGGAACAAACACCCAGGCATTATATCATAAAACGATAGGAAAAGAAAGCAGGGGTAGGGCCCGGCCTTTGTCCCCCTTCGCGCTTTGCGCTTCGGGCGACACTCCTTCGCGGTTCACTTCTCCGCTATTCGGGTGGCCTGCCACCCGAAGCGTCGCAGACGCGAAGGGTGGTGCCCCCAGCAAGAATCGGACTTGCGTCTCGTCCTTACCAAGGACGTGTTCTACCATTATACTATGGGGGCCCATAAATCAATCTGAATTCATTATCTGCTTTGCGTTTACTCGTTTTTGCGCGGGTCGTGTATATTGAATACACTCCGCCGCGTCAAAAACTTCGCAATACGCAGCATCTAACGCATTCATATTGATTTCTGACGAAAGGCATTATAACAATAGTAATTCGAAAATCAACTTGATTTTTGGGAAAAGTCGTCTATACTTTGAATGTCTAACCGACCCCGCGATGACGCGTCTGACAAACGAGAGAGCAGGGATGGCAGGACATACAAGATAAAAATCAGGGTGGCACCGCGGTGGAATTCATCGCCCCTGGGATAACGAAAACAAAAGGTGCCGACCATGCTGTCATTAAAATCAATATATCGTACCCATACCTGCGGGGAATTAAAGAAATCCGACGTTGGCGCGACCGTCGTCCTGTCCGGCTGGATACATCGAAAGCGCGACCACGGGTCTTTGCTTTTCATCGACCTGCGCGACAATTACGGAATCACCCAATGCGTTTTGGATATCGCGGACAGGGCGCTTTCCGGTGCGGAAAAAATCCGCCCGGAATCAGTTATAACAATAACGGGCGAAGTCGTCGCGCGCGACAATGCCGCCGTCAACGATAAAATCCCGACCGGCGCGATTGAAATAAAGGTGCGCGAATTCAAAATCCTGACCGAATCCGAACAATTGCCGTTCCAGGTGTTCGGGGATGAAGAAACCAACGAAGAATTGCGGCTGAAATACCGCTACCTTGACCTGCGCCGGGAAAATATGCACCGCAACATATTATTCCGCAATGCCGCAATCAAATTCATGCGCGACAAAATGTGGGATTTCGGATTTTCTGAATTTCAAACGCCCATACTGGGCGCGACATCACCCGAAGGCGCGCGCGACTTTATAGTTCCGTCGCGGTACCATCACGGAATGTTTTATGCGCTGCCCCAGGCGCCGCAGCAATGGAAACAGATAATCCAGATTTCCGGATTCGACCGGTATTTTCAAATCGCGCCGTGCATGCGCGACGAAGATTTACGCGCGGACCGAATGCTGGAATTTTACCAGCTGGACATCGAAATGTCGTTTGTGGAACAGGGCGATATACAGAGAGTCTGCGACGATTTGGTTCCGGAATTAATCGGCCACATGGTGCCGGATGCGAAAATCGTGGCCGAAATTCCGCACTTCACTTATTCCGAAGTCATGCTGAAATACGGCACGGACAAACCGGATTTGCGCAATCCCATCATAATATCGGATGTGTCGGATATATTCAAAAATTCCGAATTCGCAATTTTTGCGGATTTCGTGAAATCCGGCGGCGTTGTGCGCGCGGTTCCAGCGCCGGGTTCTGCGGACCGGCCGCGTTCATGGTTCGATAAAACGGAAGAATTCGCCAAAACCGAATTGGGCCTGGGAGGACTTGGCTATATCGTATTTGCGGAAGACGGTCCAAAAGGGCCCGTTGCAAAGAAATTGACCCCGGAACAAATCGAAGCAATTCTCGTCAAGACCAATGTGCAAAAGGGCGACAGCATTTTCTTTATTTGTGAAAAAGAATCCGTTGCCGCGAAATCCGCCGGGCGCCTGCGTGACCGGTTCGGCGTCGAACTGTGCGAAATCGACCAAAAAGAATTCAAATTATGCTGGGTCGAAGATTTTCCGTTTTTTGAAGAAGACGAAAATTCGCCGACCGGAATCGCGTTTGGACACAATCCTTTTTCGCGCCCCCAGGGTGATTTGGAAAAACTGGACCTGTCCGACCCCTTGGCATTAAAAGCGTATCAATTCGACATGGTTTTGAACGGGCACGAAATTTGTTCCGGCGGCCTGCGCAATTACAATCCGCGCGTCATGCTGGAACTGTTTTCCGTCGTCGGAATGAACGAAGATGCGGTAAAGGAAAAATTCGGCGGAATGTACACCGCGTTCCAATACGGCGCGCCGCCGCATGGCGGATGCGCGTTCGGAATCGACCGCCTGATATGTGAAATGCTTTCCGAACCGAACCTGCGCGAAATTGTCGCATTTCCGACAAATCAGCGCGGCCAGGATTTGATGATGGGCAGCCCGTCGGCGGTCGGTGAAACAAACCTGCGGGAAGTGCATATTCAAATTCGCAAGAAGAATTAATTAAAAAATCAATTAGAACGAAGCAAATGCAAACCTGGGTCCCGGCGCAATCAAAGATTGCGCGGGGTGGGTCGCAGATGTATTGTTTCAATTGATTTTTTGCCTATGAAGTAGTTCTTATAGAAAGCGTGCGCGTTTCGTTTATGATTGAATCATGAACATTACGCAAATAGAGCATATTTCGCATCGCATGAAACTGTCGCCTTACCAGTCGTATATTCTGTCGACGAACGGGCACAAGTACAAGCTGGATTCCCTTATAAAATACGGCGACGTGCTGTACGCGCCGTATTTGTGCAACCTGTCCAAAGACGCGCGCGATTATTTCGGCAAGTTCGTATTCGGGCCCCGCGCCGATTTAATCGGGTCCGATAAAATGCTGGTCATCGGACAGCGCGGAATCAAATTATACGCAACCGGATTTTACAAGGCGATGGACAATACCGGACACCATTATTACGCGGATTCCCATGGCCAAAGAGTGGCCAGGTCGATGTTCGACAACATGCTGGGCCTTTAAAATTTAGGATACAATTTCGTGAATTCCCGCATGAAATCCGCATCGAAAGTCTGCATTATTTCACCAAGAGAATAATTGCGCGCGCCGCCGTGCGATATGCTTACCGACAACGGGGCCGGCGCCGGACTTGTCCCGCGCAGCAATATCTGCAAGTTGCCCGACGCGATGCCGCGGCGCACGGTCAAATCGCCCGTATATTCGGTATGGCGAGTCGCCGCGAAAAGCGGCGCGGTCGTTCGAAAGACTTCGTTTTCATAGCGTCCGGAAAGATGCAGCGACCGCAACGCGGAACGGCCGCCGGCAATAGCGTCCGACAGCGCGAATTCGGCGTTCGTTCTTGTAATCCGCCCGGCGTTGTCATAAAAATTGTCGAAACCGAATCCTGTAAGCGTTCCGCCTTCGAAAGTAATATCAACGTCGCCCGCAATGTTTCGCCGGAAATCCGCTGCGGTAAATCCGCTTGTCTCTAAAACCGCGCGCGCAGTCATCGCGGTATCCGAAATATTAAGGTGCGATGACGGGGGCAGGACCGCGCCCTTTATTTCGAAATTTCCGGACTGGATTTCAACCCTATACCGGTTCGCGGATTTTTGCGTAATCTGCGCCAGCAGGCTGCCGCGCATACTGTCGGTTACGGACATAGTCTGCGCGCCCGGCCGCAGGGAATATACGAATTTTTCGTACGTTTCGCCGCCGAATTTTATCCGGTCCGCGGTCAGCGCCAAAGACACGTTCAGCGCGAACGGCAATGTAATCGGTTCCGCCGAGGTGAATTTCACGGATTCATAATTGTCCGCATAGTTTTTATTAATCAAACTATCGATGTCCAGCAAAGGCCCGTGCAAATCGAATGCCAGGCCATTGAACGTTCCGACAAAAGTGCCGCCCGGCGTCGCCAATTCGAAATCTGATATGTACGGGCGCGTCCATTTGCCGCGCGCGGCGACGTTTGCGTTCGGATTAATAAACTGCACGTCCGCGGACGGCGCGTACGCGCGAATCAGCGCCGCCATGTTTCCGCCCAAAACAAACTGTCCGTCCGTATGTTGCGAGAATTCCCAATCGTTCGTTTTGAATGAAAAAGACGCGGTGCCGTTTTCGATATGCACGGCCGTCATTTCGCCAATCGCATTCACCATGCCGGCCGGCAGCGGCGGCATATCCCGGACGGGGACGGGCAGCGCCGCAATGCTGGTGTTGCGATGGCCGTAATACGATATGGAAAAATCCTTGTCTTTAATTGACGCGTTCCCGTGCAATCCGCCGCCCAGATTGAACCGGACCGTGCCGACGTTCCGACGGAATATGGAACCCAGGGCCGAGAACTGTGCGGCAAGCGAAGATTTTGCCGGGTCGTAATTTTCGGAATTAAATTCCAAATCGAAAGAATCCGCGCCCGCGCCCGCGGACCCGCTTGCGGAAAATTCCGCCGACATATAATCCCAGCGGGCGCAAGACCACGCCGCGCGGTTTCCGGACAGTACGCAGCGAAAGGATGCGCCCGTGTTCTGGAATATCAGTTCCAAATCCTTTGCAGTATCGCCCCGTATCTGTCCGCGCGCCGAAAGCGACACGTCAGGTCCGCTGGCGGCCAGGTTTCGGACAGTCACCGCATCGCCGTCGGATACGGACGAAAGCCGCAGCGCGGAAAATTCATATCCGCCGATTTTGAACCGGCCGACTCCACCGAACCGTATGTCGGAATTGTGCAAAAAGGCCGGGTTTTGAAGTAAAAACGACAAATCCATATCCATGTCGTTCAGGGCCAGATTTATCTTTTTGCGGGAATTTTTGAAATCGATTTCTATGTCGCCGCCAAAATCGCCGCCGTATGCCGCGCCCGATATGTTATAAAATCGCACGCCCCCGTCCCCCCATTCGAAATCCGATTCGAATTTGACGCGCGATTGTATTTTCGGGATATCGAATTCAAAAAATTTGTTCGCGTCCGACGTTTCCAAAACAATGTGCCCCGCCGCCGATGCGTTTCCGGATTCACCCGTCAAAAGCCGCCCCCGCAAGTGCAGTTTTTTGTTTGGGTTTGTAATTATGAAATAATTGCCGTCCACCTCTACGGTGTATTTGTGTTCGTCCGTCCGGACCGTACCGCTGAACGTATTGTTTTTAAGAACGCCGTTTATGTCTTTGTATGTTTTATGCTTGAACGTAATCCGGCCGTCTTTGAACGTTATGCGTCCGGGAATCTGCGCCGGCGCCAGGTTTTCTATATTCAAATTTGCGCCTTCCAAAACAATGGTGCCGTGCGCCGCCGCCACGTCCGGATTGAATATCGAAAGAAACGGAATTCTTAACGACACGTATTCCGCGCGTCCGCCGTATGCAGGAATCCGGACGCCCTGCGCGCTGATGGCCGCGTGGCCCAAAAGCGACAGCCGAACGGGCCCGTCTATTTTCACGTCGATTCCGGTTTGGGTCTTGACCGTGGACTCCAGCGCGTGCCGCAGTCTGTCCAGATTGATAAACGACGGAAGGACAACGCCCGCGATAACGGCGGACAGCAGAACGGCCGTGCCTGTCCATAAAAATTTGCGTCTGGTGCGGGCTTTCATGAAAACTAACTCTCTCTTGTAATTCAATTATAATGTGCTTATATAGATATGGCAAATGAAAAACAAAATTTTCGACCTTATCTCCGAATACAAACCCACCGGCGACCAGCCGGTTGCCATCGCCGAACTGGTGGCCGGAATTAATGCCGGCGAAAAGAACCAGGTTCTGTTGGGTGTAACCGGGTCCGGCAAGACTTTCACCATGGCGAACATTATCGCCGAAACCGGCCGGCCCGCGCTGATTATGGCGCACAACAAAATTCTGGCCGCGCAATTATACGCCGAAATGAAACAGTTTTTTCCGAACAACCACGTCGAATATTTCGTGTCTTATTACGATTATTACCAGCCGGAAGCATACGTTCCCACAACCGACACATACATAGACAAAGACGCGTCGATAAACGAACAGCTGGACCGCATGCGGCATGCGGCGACGCGCGCCATGCTGGACTTTCGCGACACAATCGTAATATCCAGCGTATCGTCCATATATGGTTTGGGCAGTCCGGAAACATATTCCGATATGAAGATGTCTGTATCGGTCGGCGACAAGCTGCCCGTCAAATCCGTTATCGACGAATTGGTCCGATTGCAATACAAACGGAACGATATCGGATTCAACCGCGGCGAATTCCGCGTGCGCGGCGATTCTTTGGATATCTTCCCGTCGCATTCCCAGGATACGGGCGTGCGGCTGTCTTTCTTTGGCGAAGATGTCGAAGAGATATCGGAATTCGACACATTGACCGGGCAAAAAATTCGCAAAATTAACATGGCATGCGTTTATCCGAACACTCATTATGCGACGCCCATGCCGTCGGTTTTACAGGCGGTGAATGAAATCCGGCGCGATTTGGAACCTCGTCTGGAATATTTCAAGAACAATATGAAATATGTCGAAGAGCAGCGTCTGCGCGCGCGGACCATGTTCGATATAGAGATGATGCAGACGACGGGGACTTGCAGCGGCATTGAAAATTATTCGCGCTATCTGTCCGGCCGTCTGCCTGGCCAGCCGCCGCCGACATTGTTCGAATATTTGCCGAAAGACGCGATTTTATTCGTCGACGAAAGCCATGTGACTGTGCCGCAAATCGGCGCAATGTCACGGGGGGATAGGGCCAGAAAGGAAACGCTTTCCGAATACGGATTCAGATTGCCCAGCGCGATGGACAACCGTCCGCTGACATTCGAAGAATGGGACGCGTCCCGTCCGCAGACCGTATTCGTATCCGCAACGCCGAACGATTGGGAAATAGGGCAGTCGCGCGGAGTGGTCGTGGAACAGGTTATACGCCCGACCGGTTTGCTTGACCCCGAATGCGACGTCCGTCCGACAACCAACCAGGTCGACGATTTATTGCACGAGGTCAAGAAAATAAAGGGCCGCATACTGGTGACCACTTTGACCAAAAAGATGGCGGAACAATTGACCGACTATTTGGTCGAAAACGACGTACGCGCGAAATACCTGCATTCCGATATAGAAACGTTAGAGCGCATAGAATTGCTGCGCGAACTTCGCATGGGGAAATTCGACGTCCTGGTCGGCATAAATCTGCTTCGCGAAGGGTTGGATATTCCAGAGTGCGAGATGGTCGCAATAATGGACGCGGACAAGGAAGGGTTCTTGCGTTCGACACGTTCTCTTATCCAAACAATCGGCCGGGCCGCAAGAAACGAAAGGGGCAGGGTCATTCTGTACGCGGATAAAATCACCGATTCCATGCGCGCCGCGCTGGATGAAACTGCGCGCCGCCGGGCAAAGCAAACGGCGCACAATACCAAATATGGAATTGTCCCAAAGTCCGTCGCGAAAGCGGTTTACAGCGAAGTCAAGAACCGCGAAATAAAAACGGACAAAGCCCGCAGATTCATCTATAATGACAAAGGCGTTATGGACAAGGAATCGATGAGGAAGGAAATAGACAAGCTGGGCAAGCAAATGCGCCGCGCGGCCGAAGACTTGGAATTCGAAAAAGCCGGGGAAATCCGCGACATTATGCGCCGGCTGGAAGAAGACTTGTTATTGTTGGAATAAGGATGCAAAAATGCCGGATAAAACAATTTTGAAAGATGTAAATGAAACAAAGGCGTGGGCGCAAGAATTCGCAAAGGCTTTGCGCGCGCCGGCGACCGTCGCGTTGCACGGCGATTTGGGTATGGGCAAATCCGAAATAGCGCGCGCGGTTATCAAACAGCTTTGCGGCGCGGATACCGTCGTGCCCAGCCCTACGTTCACGCTGGTGCAAAGCTATGACGCGCCGGGCGGAATCAAAATTTCCCATTTCGATTTATATCGAATATCCGACCCGTCGGAACTTACCGAAATCGGCCTGCCGCATGCGTGCGCGAACGATATCACTCTGATTGAATGGCCCGGGATAGCGTCGCATATTCTGCCCGCGGATACCATACATATTTATATAGAACAGGAAGGCGAAGTCCGAAGATTAACGCAGGATTAATTCCTGGACCGCGGCGGGAAAGTCGGCCGCCTTTGCCAGAAAATTGCCGGACACTAACGCGTCCGCGCCCGCCGCCCAGCATTCTTTCGCGGTGTCCGGATTGATTCCGCCGTCCACGGAAATCTTGAAATTCAATTTATGCGTTTTTCGCGCCGCGACCAGCGCCGCTATGCGTGTCGCGGCGCCCGGTAAAAATTTCTGGCCGCCTTTGCCCGGCGCGACCGACATTACCAGCACTTCGTCGATTTCGCGCAGTATGGGTTTTAATATCCCAAGCGGACTGTCCGGGCCGATTGCAATCCCTGCGCGTTTTCCGCATGACTTTATTTTTGCAATCGCGGCGCGGACGCCGTATGTTCCGGTCGAAACAATTATCGTATCGGCGCCGGATTCCATTGCGGCGGCGGCCCAGGTTTCCGGGTTTTGGGTCATCAGGTGAACATGCAGATGGGCGTCCGTATGTTTTCGTATGAATTTTAATTCATCCAGTCCGCCCGCCATTTCGGAAGTGTACAGCCCGTCCATTATGTCGACATGAATCATTGAAATTCCGCCCGAACGAAACCGCGCGTACGTCGCCATGTCGCGCATGTTGAACGCCAGGGTGCTGGGCATAATCGGAATCGCTTTTTGTTTTTTGCGTCCCCGGAACAGTTTTCTCACTCCGCCCGCAATGCCGGTCAGGATGAAGCCGCGCCTTTTTTTCCGCATTACTATTGTGGCGGCGCGGGGCGCATACCGCGACCAGACGTACGCGGCGCATGATGCGGCCGCCGCCCCCGGACCCGGAATTTCCGCATCCGCCCCGAATATGTTTTGCGCGGCGCCCGTCATTCCCGGAATGTCCGCGCCGCCCCCGGTCAGATATATTTTTGTCGGATTATATTTCGCGCGCGATGCCTTGGATAAATCGGCCGCCTGTTGCAATATTTCATACAGCGCCGGCAAGGCCAAATCGTTGACATCCGCGCGGGTGAAATCGTGCTGGTCGCTTTCGCATGCGGGCGTGAAGCGGTCCCTGTCCCCGCTGTCCAGCGATATGTTGTCGCGCTTTATTTTTTCGGCCGCGCCCCATTGCAGGCCCAGTCCGCCGGCGACGGCGTCGGTAACCGCGTGCTGGCCGGCGGGAATCCGTTTCAAAAGCATCGGGCCGCGGATTGTCCAAAGCGACACCGCCGTATGCGACGCGCCCAAATCGATAAACAACGACGATTCTTTGGCCGGCCGCACGGTCTGGGCCAAAAGAAAGGACGTGTCAAAATATTCCCGCGGTCTGATGTGCGCCGCGCGCAGGTGTTCGCGCGCGCGCGTTATGCCGTCCGTATCCGCCGATACGGCGCAAAAAATCGCGGACAGACTTTTCGACACCTGGCCGACCGGCGTCGATATGTTTGGAAAATCCTCTAAATCGTACCGCAGCGGAATCAAATGAAGAACGGACGCACCGCCCCGTATTTCGGGCGCGTCCATAATCGCGGATGAAATGTCCGAACTTGTTATCCTGCGCTCTCTGGCCCAATCTTTTCTGATAGGTATGATTTTATAATCGATTGCGCCGAAATTTCCGGTCACAAATGCGGAATCGAACCGAACGCCCATGGATTGTTCCAAAATATCCACGGTTTTTTTTATGGCCTTTGTTATATCGCTGGATTCGAACGAGGCGGTCTGTTGCGACGACAGCCGTCCGCCCGATATCCGGACCGCCATTCCGGAAACCCCGGAAGTTCCGATATCAAGGCACAGATAAGATGAGTCTAATAGGTTCATGTGAACTGAAAATTGAGAACTGATTTTCAGTTCTCAGTTTTTTATTTTTACCAATGTTCTTTCCATATCCCGCATGTCCAGCACGGATATTCCGCGGTCCAGTATCCGGTTTTGATTGTGCAGAATGACCAGACGTTTCAGCGCGGCCGCCATGTCCGATTCCGGCAGCATGATTTTAATCCCGGAATTGGTGTACAGATTCCATCTGCGGCCGTCGGTCCATTCCACGCGCCGCAAAAACCCGGAAAGTCCCGGGATGCCTTTTACAGTACGGACGACAGCCGATATATCGTCGGGCAGTTTTCCGGAAAACACCAAGGTCCCAGCGGGCGCGTCGGCAATTGCATTGTCAAGCCGGCGTCCGTCGGCGGCAAGCGGGTAAAACTTTGCCCCGTCGGTCCAGACGGCAACGACTTCGCGCTGGCGCACGGCGATTGCCAATTTTCCGGACGGGATTTTCCGGACGGATACAAAGCGGACCGCAGGAATTCCCGATATTTCCGAAAAAATCCGGTCCGTATCCGCGGAATGCAAAGACCGGCCGCCGCTGATGTTTATCGCGGTCGAAATATCGCGCGCCGAAAGCGGCCCCGCGCCGGCGTCCAGCGAAACCGCCGTGACGGCGCCGCCGCCGGTCATGGAAATTCGCACAATAAGGTATATGGCGGCCAGGACAGAGGCGCCAAAAGCCAACCAAAATAAAACGGTCTTGTTCATACTTTTATTATATCATAAATAACCGGGAATTAACAGCCCGCGCCGACCAGTTTTCGTATCGCGCTATCCACGTCGAATTCGCTTGCCGCGGCCGTATTGCGCCGTCCGATTTTTTCGCGTTCCGACGCGTTCAGCGCCAGCGCCACATCCAGCGCGGCGGCGATACTTTCAGGGGATGCGGCGGATTCCAGCGCTATGTTAGGATTTATGCCGCATTCGTTTTCGGACCATATCGCGGGCCGGCCGACGGCCAGCGCGGCCATCATCAGCGCCGGGTCGGCCGCGCCCAGCGACAAAACGGCATAGGAAGAGCGCAGGACGGTCGCCGCGTCCGAATCCGGACTGGTGCATATTATATGACGGCCGGATTTTTCTATTTTTCCGACCAGGCGCGCGGCGACGGATTTGTCGCTTATCCCGAAAATCGCGACGACCAGGTCGGACGAATCCACGATTTTCATCGCGCGTATCAGCGCGTCCAGGTTCAGCCCCGGCGGACTGACGACCGTCACCAGCTTTTGATGCGGCGCAATGTTGAATTCGGATAAAAACCGCGTCTGGCGCAGGGTCGACACGCTTTGCGGATTAAATACCGAAAGGTCGATGCCGAATTCCACATCCCCGTTTGCGATGTCCAGTTTTCTTGCGCGGGCAAGCCTGGCCGCGGCGCGGTCTATGGCGTAAACCCGCGGGTTTTCGGACCGAACGCCCGCGCGAAAATCATCGCTGGAAAACAGAAACGTGCGGCCGAATATGCGAAGTCTTCCGATGCGAAAGTGCGGTATCCGCAGGCGCGAAGATTCGCCCCATCCGGCGGGGGACGCGACGAATACCGGAATTCCCCGGCGCTGCATACAGGTCGCAAGCGACACAAGCCCCCTTGACAGTTCGGATGTTATAAAAAGATAAGGCTGTTTCTTCATTTTATTTTATGCCGCGCGCAGCAGGTATCCCTTGCGGAACATGCATCTGCGGTATGCACCGACCGACTGCGACGTCGTGTTGGCGGGAACGGAAAGCAGCATCCGCTGGCCGACGTCCGTATGTTCGTTGGATTGGAATGTCACCCAAAGGCCGTCCCATTCGGGCAGCTGGGTCGCGGAATTCGGCATAAGAAGATTCGATACCCGCGACCGCGGTTCGTGCGGGGAACGCTTTATGCCAAGGCACGCCCTGTGGTCGCGCACAAATTGTTCGGTCGTGACCATTTCGTTTTCCCAATTCAATATGGTCGCGTTGTCGATAGAGCCGCGGTTCGACGAAGAGCAGGCGCAAAGCGCCATAAGGCACAGGGCATAGGGCATAGGGCATATGCGTTTTGAGCCGGTTAAAGTCTTTTTCCATAATTTCAAGAT
Source organism: Alphaproteobacteria bacterium (assembly GCA_009782315.1). Taxonomy (GTDB): domain Bacteria; phylum Pseudomonadota; class Alphaproteobacteria; order Rs-D84; family Rs-D84; genus WRKW01. The sequence continues at coordinate 19,580 of WRJH01000006.1, read as the reverse complement.
TTTTATGCCTTATGCCTTATTACTTATGCCTTATAGTATAATTCATTTGCATAACATGGGCAATAGTTTTTATAATAAGGAGACCAGCGGAGGAAGGACATGGGCAAAGTCGAAAAATTTGAAAATCTGGCGGCGTTTTACGAACAGATGAAAACCGTCCAGGCGGCAATCAGCGTGATAAAGGGCGGAATCCCCATCGAAGGATACGCCGGGCGGTTCTTTGCCGCGGACGTTCTGGAAATGATAGTGAACGGGCCGGCCGGCGCAATCGACGCCGCGCGCATGGATGCGTACAGACAGGAATTCGAATCGGTAAAGGAATGGGTCACGCCGCCTGTAAAGCCCATGCACGAAATGACGCTGGAAGAATTTGAAAAAGTTATGAATATTTGATATGGCATAAGTCATAGGGCATAAGGCATAAAAGAAATTGTCGAAACATCGCACATAGAGGACAAGGTATGAAATCGTTGAAAAAAATTATGACAAATACAAAACGCATATGCCTTATGCCTTATGCCCTATGCCTTTTATTGCCCGCATGTCAGCCGCGGCAGGAATTCGACACCGTGCGCGTCATCGACACGCTGGTCATAGACGAAAGGTCCGTGCCGATATATCCGCGCAAGGCCGCGCTGACCACCGACACCGCGCGCCGGTTTGCGCTGGATTTGCCCGCGCGCTGCATCGTCGACTGGGGAAACCAGCGTGTCCTGTCCATTCTGCCGCAGGAAGATGTGGAAATGGTGCGGCTTGACGCCGGCGACCCGCTGCCCGATATCGGCGTGAACGATTTCGATTTTGAATCGCAGACCGTATCCCAAGTCTTGGAACGAATGTTCGCCGGCACGGGAATAAACGTGCTTGAAAGCGAACCGATACTGGACAAAATATCCGGGTCCATAGCGTCCGGACAGGTTGAAGACGCGACCGAACTGATAACCACAATGGGCAAGGCGTATTATTCGTTCGATTCGGATTTGCGGGATTTGACGCTGAAACGCAATGCGCGCTGGCTGGTTAAAATGCCCAAAGACCAGAATATGATTATGGCGCTGGTCGACGCGTTCCGCGGCGCCAATATGCGAAACCTGATGGTCAACTGGGAAGACAAGACGCTTATCCTGGAAGGCAATTACCAGACAGAGCGCGAGGCCAGGCAAATCATCGCCGACCTGGGCGCGCAGAAATACATAATCGCGTGGGACATCGACGTGTACCGCGTGTATCCCCGGTCGGATAACCCCATTATATGGATGAACATGCTGCCCGCGTTCGGACAGAAAAATGTAAAGATGTCGATACCCGGCGTCGTGGGCCGCCTGCTTGTCACCAGTTCCGAAATCAATACCAAAACGCTGCAGACCTTTCTGGGCCAGCAATCGAACGTCGTCCTTATATCCCAGGGGACGTTTTCCATACCCAACGGCTGGCAGTCGCGTTTCGACATCGGCCAATGCACCCGCGAGGAACGCCTGGAAACCGACCTGATAATCGGCGCGACCGGACGGTTCGGCGATTACGGCGGCTATCAGAAAATAGACGCGAAAATAGCGCTGCGCACGCGCGGCGGGGAAATAGCGTCGTTCAGCGTTCCGTCTTCTTTGGGCGACAATTACGTGATTATCGGCATACCGACCCATTCGTTTGTTGAAACGCCGGAAACGCTGATTTCGCCGTTCGCGGAACTGGTGGTGTTTATGAGCCCGCGCGTGGTAGAGGTAAGGAAAGATTAATTTCCGATTTAGGATTTCTGATTTATGATTTGGCTTTGTCCTGATTAAATCAGAAATCCTAAATCGGAAATCATAAATCAAAGGTCTGATTAGTGTTCACCAAATTAGAGACAAAAATAGCGTTCCGTTACCTGCGCGCAAAGCGCAAGGAAGGATTCGTGTCCGTCATATCGTGGGTGTCTTTGCTTGGCATAATGCTGGGCGTTGCGACGCTTATCGTCGTTATGTCCGTCATGTCCGGGTTCCATCACACTCTGCTTTCCCGCATCGTCGGAATGAACGGGCATGTGGTCGTATATCATCAGAACGGCGCTATATCCGATTACGATTTTCTGGTCGACAAAATCAAACAGAACAAAATTGTCGCCGCGAATATAAACGGCATCGTTCCCGTTATGGAGGGCCAGGTGATGGCGTCCGCGAACGGCGTCAATTCCGGCGCCATGCTGCGCGGCATGCGCATGACCGATTTGGCCGCAATCACCGCGGCCGGGACCAAGATTTATGGAAACGAACTTTCCGACATTGCGGACGGACAATTAGTGATGGGCCAGGTGCTGGCGCGGAACATGCGCCTGACCATGAATGATTCCGTGACGCTTATCGCCGCGAACAACGGCACGCCGACCGCTTTCGGAACCATGCCGCGCATAATGTCTTATCCCGTGAAATCGACTTTTCTGATGGGAATGTACGAATACGATTCCGGTTTTATATTCATGACGCTGGAAGGCGCGCAGAAATATCTGAATTCGCCGGATTCCGTATCGCATGTCGATTTATTCCTGCGCAATCCGGAAAAGACCGACGCGGTGGCGGACGCTTTGCGGGGCATGCTGCCCCCCGGGTTCGTGGTTCGCGACTGGCGCGATTTGAACAAGGGATTCGTCGGCGCCTTGCAGGTCGAACGGAACGTCATGTTCCTGATACTGATGCTTATCATCATAGTCGCGGCGTTTAATATAGTGTCGTCTTTGGTCATGCTGGTCAAAGACAAATCGCGCGACATCGCCGTGCTGCGCACCGTCGGGGTCAGCCGGAATTCCATGATGAAAATATTCGTGCTGGCCGGGACCAGTATCGGCGCCATAGGCGCGGTGTTCGGGACGGCTTTGGGCATCGTCGTAGCGCGTTACATAGAAGACATCAGACAGTTTATCCAATGGGCGACCGGGCGCAATCTGTTTCCGCCGGAAATGTATTTCCTGTCGGAATTGCCGTCGCGCATAGACCCGGTATCGGTTGCTGGAATCGCTATTGTCGCAATCATGCTGTCGTTTTTGGCGACTTTGTATCCGGCGTGGCGCGCGGCGAAAACCGACCCGGTGGAAGTGTTAAGGTATGAATAGTACGGAAGAACGGTTTGATATTTACGGCCCGGACGGGAACAAAACCGGACGTGTCGCCACCATGGGGGAAATATACGCGGAACAGCTGACCATCAGGACGGTCGCCGTATGGCTGGTAAATTCAGCCGGGAAAATTCTGGTGCATCGGGACGGAAAGCGCCAGCACGGAACGTTCGGCGAGGTAAGGGTCTCTGTCACGGGAAGGGTTTCGGCGGGCGAGGCTGGCCTTGACGCGGCGCAAAGGGAAACGTTGGAAGAATTGGGATTGGATTTTCCAAAGGACAGGTTCGAATTCATAAAGACTTTGTTTCATATCGGCCCAAGATACCCGTCGTATTTCACCGATATATACGTTGTCTTTACGGATTTAGGAATATCGGAAATGAACCCTGATGAAAGCGAAGTTGCTGGATTGGAATGGCATGGGCTGGGTTACTTGAAAAACTGGAAACAAAACAAATTGAATATCAGTCAGAATTTCGAATCAAGATTGAATGTTTTGTCGGACTGGCTGGATACAAAGGAATAGAAAATGGCGTCGATACTGAAATCTTTATCAACCCTAAAGCGCCGCGAAATCGTGATGTCCGTCCGCGAAATCGGCAAGACGTTTATAGAGGGCGGACAGCCGCTGGCCATATTGCGCGGCGGCGGATTCGATTTGCATCGGGGGGAAATTATCGCGCTTGTCGGGCCGTCGGGCTGTGGCAAGTCGACCCTTTTGCAATGCGTGGGATTATTGGAACAGCCCACGCGCGGACACATATTCATATCGGGCATGCCGACGCACAAGATGACAGAGGAACAGCGCACGAACGTGCGCCGCGACAAACTGGGCTTTGTTTACCAGCGGCATAATCTGTTGGAAGATTTTTCCGCAGAAGAGAATGTCGCGCTGCCCATGCTGGCGGCCGGTGTTTCGGAAAGCGCCGCGGGCGCGCGCGCGAAAAAATTATTGAAATCCGTAAATATTCTGCACCGCGCGGAACACAGGCCGGCGGAAATGTCCGGCGGCGAGCAACAGCGGACAGCCGTCGCGCGCGCGTTGGCGAACGGACCGGATATAATACTTGCGGACGAGCCGACGGGCAGCCTGGACCCGAAACATGCGGGCGTCGTGTTCGATTTATTGCTTTCGCAGGCGCGCCAGCACAAGATGGCAATGCTGTTCGTGACGCACGATATGAACCTGGCCCAGCAGGCCGATAAAATAATCACTATCAAAAACGGGATAGTGGGATAAACAAAAAAGGAGAGAAAAATGAAAAAACTTGGAATTACTATTATTATTGTTTCGGCGCTGGGTATCGGGGTTGCGGCCGGATGGCTGGCCGCGCACGGCGGGTTTGACAGCGGCATGTCAAAAGAAACTTGTAAAGAGTTGGAAACAAAGATACGGGATTTTTCTCTGACCGGGGGCATGGGCACCACGGCGGAAAGCATGACCGCGCGGGCGTTGCAGTTAAAAGAACTGAACAATGTATACAGCAAAAATTGCGTCGGTATAAAAAGTGTCTTTAATAAAGTGAAACCATCGGTGCCAGTACTGGCCGCGAAAACCGAAAAGCTTCCCGAAAGGACATGCGAAGCTGTGGAAATAAAAATGCTGGAAAAGATTAATGACGAAAATGAAATTGACGCCAGAAGATACGACGCCTATGAATATTTTATACAAAATGCGCGGATTTATGCGGATTTGATGCGGTTGGGTTGTCCGGAAAATTCGGAAAAATTCCGTGCATTGGCAATTCGACAATTGGACATTGCAACCGCATTGCAAGGCGAATTCAATGAACATGATGCATATGATAGCAATGCCGTGCAATCCCACGCCAATCGCATGCAGGTGTATAAACAAGTGCATGGGGAAAGCGAATTCATACAGGAAGCCCGGCGGGTTATGGAAAAAGCGCGTCATTTGGGCGAACCCGCGCTGCAATTCCTGGGCGCGATAGAAAAGGTTTTCGCGGAATAAAAAAACGCCGCGAAAGCGGCGTTTTTTTATTTGGAGTTTTAAGATGCGTCGGCCCTTTGGCCGACGGTCTATTGTTTCGCGTTTTGCCGTTTGACATATAATATCATATCCAACAAATTGACCGCGGCCATACTGGCGTTGACCATACCTGGTTTCCCAAGGCCGAACATTGAAACGGCGGGGCCGGGGGGAAGGGCGGCAATGCTGCCAATCGCGGCGTTGTCGTTGAATGCAGAACTGTCTTTGCTGTTTCCGGGGATTCCATACACTTGCGGCACCATGATATTGTCGCCGTGAGTTTGTTGGAATTTTATAACTTTTCCGCCAAGGTCGCCGGGAAGGGCCGCCGCCATACCCGCAACCCCGATAAGAACGTACGTTTGCTGTTCCTGTAAAATCCCGTCGACAAAATTTCCCAATTCCAATTGATGACGATGAGCGGACAAAGCATGATATTGAAATCCAACATCCAAAGCGCGCAGTATATCGGTTCCGGCGCCGACAATATCCTGGTCGCTGGACGAACCGGATAATATGACGACCGCCCTGGGTCCAAGAATGCCATAGTTGCCATTTTCGGAATAGTGCGAATCAATATTCATTTTAGGTTGTTTAAGCCATGGGGTGAATTTGTGTGTCATGGTAAGCCTATTGTTTTAATTTCTCTCTACGCTTCCCGTTTCAACCATGATAATAAGTTATCGCATAATATGTCAATTTTAATTTTTCCCGATTTTACGGCATAAAACAACCGGAACGGTCGAAAAGGAACGGCCCGGCTTTCGTCACGCCTGTGGCGGACTTCGGCTGGCACTACTTCGCGTGTAATTTTCCGCATTTCGCGTGGCGAAGCCACACGAAGCGTCAAAGACGCGAAGTGTGGTGCGGGCAGAGGGATTCGCTCTGCGCATTCCCGCCCGCCGAAATCTTTGATTTCGTCGGGACCCGGGTTGCGCCTGCGCGTATCCTCGTAGTTATTCGAACTTCGCCTACGGCTTGTTCTCATATACTCGGATTCGAACCCTTCGCCGCTTCGCGGCTTTACCGGGTTCAATTCAAACCTACACAAACCAAAAATGAAACGGCCGCAAGGGCCGTTTTATTTTTGGTGCGGGCAGAGGGAATCGAACCCTCATCTCAAGCTTGGAAGGCTTGCATACTAGCCCTTGTACTATGCCCGCAATCATAAATTGATTATATCGGGCGTCTAATTTGCGTTTGCTTGTTTTTATCGCGGTCGTGTATATCGAATACACTCCCTTGCTAAAAACCGCGCAATACGCATTATCCGCCGCGCTAAAATCAATTTCTGCCGTCTAATCGTGCGGTGACTGTATCAGAGAATATTCGGGTTTTCAAGGAAAAATGCGGGCGCCCTAATGTGCTCTTTTTCTTGCGGCCGTATACGCGATTTCGGCGAGTTTCGGATACAACGTCATATTGTCGTCGCTGAACGGCGCAGGCCTTTTTACCTCTATTAAACCCAAGTCGTTGGTCCATGCGGGCAACGTATAATTGCGCATTTCCGCCTTTGAAAAAAAATCGCGTTCAAACATCGAAAAAGATACGCTCGGCTTATCGTACACATTAAGCCTTAACATCTCTTCGCCCCCGTCGCGATAGAACCGGCTTGACTTGTCCATAACGGGGCATTTTTCCGCAAAACGATTTGGAATCGACGCGCACACATCGATATCAAAATCATAAACGACGTCGCCTTGCAGGATAAGCCTGTTCCTGCTGTATATTGAATCTTGATACGTCCAGCGGTACCAGATTCTCATATTGTACGGAAAACGCGCCCCGCCTTTCAGGATTTTATCGGATATCGCCCGGGCGTCTTCGGGGGATATGTTAAATTTTTCGTTGCCGATTTCCAGTATGTTGCCGGCAAGAACGATATCATCCGGATGACTTGGCAACGCTATCTGTTGCGTCATGGTGTAATCTTGATATTTTGGAAATTCGCTGTCCCAGTTGGCCAAACTCTTGTCGACCAGCCATATTTTTTTTGATGACATGTGTAATCTCTTTTGGTTTGTCCCCTCTCGCGGGCAACCATAGCAGGTATATTTGCAATTGTCAAAAAAATGCCCCCTTGTCCCGAATACGACGTCGTATTGCGGCGCGGGCTATCTTTTGTTTGTACGGTTGTCCCAGACATCGTACATACGGTTAAGCGCTTCGAATTGCGCGGAAGTCAGTTTGACGATAAGCTTGTCCGCGCCCTGGTGCTTTTTCGGAATTATGGAATAACTGACGCCTTTTGTTTCGCTTTCGATTTTATACACTTTATAAAAATGCGTCGTAACTATGTATTCCGCCCGCGTCAAAGCGCCGCTGAACCGGCCGTTCGTGTATTCCGGTTTTTTCCGTACTTTATTTGTTTTGCGGTATGACATTTTCACCCCCGTATGCTTTGTTGATATTATGGGTATAATAGAACAATAAATGATTTTGTCAAATTATAAAATAAAAAGCTGTGTATCCGACGAAAAATATAATATATAATCACGGCAAGGTGATTTAATGAAAATAGGGGTTTTTGATTCGGGGCTTGGCGGACTTGTCATGACAAAGGCGGTGTTCGGGCCGCTTGGGCATTACGATTTCGCCTATTTGGGCGATACGGCCTATCTTCCTTATGGCGCCAGGTCGAAAGAAAAGATTTACGAACGGACCCGCAAAGGCGTCGATTGGCTTATGCGCGTTAAAGACGCCGCGCTTGTAATAATAGCGTGCAACACCGCGTCTATCGCGGCCCTGCAACGAATACAGCGCGAGTGGCTGCCGGCCAATTTTCCGGACAGGCGCGTGCTTGGGATAGTCGTGCCGACCATAGAAGAGGCGGCGGACGCAAATAATATAGGGCTTATCGGAACGGTTTCGACGGTCGCGTCGGGCGTTTACGAGTCCGAGCTTTTGAAAATCGCGCCCAACAGGCGGTTTCGGGCGGTCGCCACGCCATTGTTGGTGCCGCTTATAGAAAACGGCGGCGACAAATACGCGAAAGAAATCATATCGGATTATCTTGCGCCGATCGCCGATGTCGAAACCCTGGTTCTGGGGTGCACGCATTATCCGGTCTATAAAGGGCTGATACGCCGGATTTTACCGCGCGCGCGGATAATTTCACAGGACGAAGTGCTGCCGCCAAAGCTTGCCGACTATTTGCGCCGCCATCCGGAGATTGAGGGCAGGCTGTCGCGCGGCGCCGGCCGGTTCTTTGGGATAACCGACATGACGCGTGGATATATTGCCGCCGCCGAACAGCTTTTCGGGCGCGCCATAGAAATCGAGCGGGTGGATATATAAAATCCCGATAAAGAAAATTGTTTGATTTTGTCGGGAGCGGGCGGGCGGCTTTCGGACCAGTTATAACAACTAATCCTAAAAATTATCCCGCAATAAATAGGGGTCTCTGTCGTCCAGTTCCCGTTGCAAAAATGTCGGATATTTTGCCCAGGTGCTTCGTTTGAAATAAAGGTCGTCGTCGGATGAATAGAATTCCTTTATCAGTTTCAAACTGTCCAAATCATAAACCCGGAACGGATACCCTTTGCCCCCCATGTCTTGCCGCCACATTATAAGTTGTCCGTCTTGAACCCCGAACTTGAAAGAGATGGTGTTTTTGTTGGTTTCTATTTTATTTAATTTTTCCGTCTTTTTGTCGAAAATATATAAAGTATTCATGCCGCTGTCCGGGATATTTATACCGTCCGGTCCATCGCCATAAAGCCGGATGGTATAAATAAACGCGCGTTCATCGTTTTGAATCACACAGGACCAGTAGGGGTCGCCTTCAAACGGAGCGTATTTTACGCCTTTGAACCTTGGGTAATTTTCTTGGACCGAACAGATAATTTCGTAATCGTCGGGGAATTCGAATCTATAATCGGCAGGGTTTGCGCTGATTTCCACTTTTGGAGTCGTGGTGGCGCACCCAATAAGAACGACCGGCAAAATCAAAAGTAATTTTTTCATACAAGGTTATTATAGCACGATTTCTATCCCAAGTTCACCAAAATTAAAACGACCGCAAGGGTCGTTTGAATTTTGGCGGGGCACAAGGTAAAAACCTTGAGCCTTTTAAAGCCACACTCCGCCAATAGCACTTCGCCAAGGCTTCGTGCCACAGGGGCTTCGTGTGGCACTCAATTTTCCATTCCTCGCTTTGCTCGGGGAAAATTGGTGGTGGGCGTGGATAGAATCGAACCATCTCAGTCAAAGACAACAGATTTACAGTCTGCCCCGGCTCTCCAACTCCGGCGCACGCCCATTAAGCCCGCGAATTATAACTATATTTTCACAGAAATCAAGTTTTTATAAGGTGATTATACATTTATTAGACCTGCGTATTTGACTACCCCGGAAAGCTATGGTCGCCTGCTTACACAGTCTTCCAGCTTTCCGGCCCTTCTGGGAAGGGCATAAAAGTGCACAGTCATACCCTTCCCAGAAGGGTCGGAATTTGTTAGCGAACGAAGTGAGCTTAAAAATTCCGGGGTAGTTAAACCAGAAGTTTTTGTATCGGGTCGATTATCCGTATAATTACCTTTTATAAAATTGACCGCGGCCGTCGTTTCTATTAGTATTCCGATATATAAAAGGATATAAAAATGAAAAAAATTCTGTTTGCGGCCGCATTGGCCATGATTGGGCGGCCCGTATTCGCGGATTGCGCCTGTTCGAATAAAACCAACGTCATGTTCGGCGACGAAATAAATCAATTCGCGGTATACCTGGGCAAGGGTATGGGCAATTCCATGACTTCGAAATTGAACGGCATCATGATGCTGCAATATTCCCAGCCGATAGAATTCATGCGCCGGGACAGCCGCATAAATATTCAGACGGGGATATCTGGCGGAGAGGCCGCCGACACCTGGCTGTTCAGCGGAATGTCTTTGGACGTCGCGCTGCTTTCATGGAACAGTTTTTATCTGGGCGCCGGATTCGGCGGATTCATAAGGGATAAAGAAACCGAATTCCTGGATTCCTGGTTTACATTCGGCGAAAAGGCGTTCATCGGATATAAATTCGAAAACAATTTCGGTCTGGAATTTTTTATCCAACATTTTTCCAACGGCAACCTGACCGATATCAACAAAGGTTATAATTTTACCGGACTGACGGTGACGTACAGTTTCTAGATAAAAAAACGGCCTTTCGGCCGTCTTTTTATTTTTGATTGTACTTTGCCATCAACAGCGCCAGGTTTTTCAGCTGTTTTTCGATATTGGCCTTGCCCTTGGCGTCCAATGTCTTGGTGCCCCAATTCGGCATAGCGTCGTAAATTTCCTGGGCTATGTCGTCCGTCGCCTGGACCGGGTCGGCGACCTTGGTAATCGCGCGGCCGATGACCATCATCGACGCGCCGTTTTCAATCGCTTCGCCCGGAGTCATGACGCGTTTTTGTTCGTTCTGTTCCATGGACGCGGGCTGAATTCCCGGCGTGACCAATGTCGCGGATTCGCCGAACAGATAACGCATCGCCGGCAATTCGCGCGGAGAGCAGACAACACCGTCAAGGCCGGCATACTTGGCCAGCGCGCCCAGACGTATGACATAATTTTCAACGGTCATATTGATGCCGAGCAGGCGCAGATTGTTGCGGTCCTGGTCGGTCAGCAGAGTCACGCCGATGACGCGCGGCGCCTTGAACAGATTTGGTTTGTTTTCCTCTTCCGCCTTTTTCGCCGCTTTTTTCGCCGCCTGTGCTATGCCGGCCTTTGCGGAGCGCATATTGTTCAACCCAATCATGGTATGCACGTTGAACAAATCGACGCCAAGATTGGAAGCGGACTCTGCCGCGCCTTGCATGGTCGCGCCGATGTCCTTGTATTTCAAGTCCAGGAATACGTATCCGCCCAGGTCTTGGATTCGCTTTACGATATCGGGACCGGCGGCCGTGAACAGCTGTTTTCCGACTTTGTATTTTACCGGCGTGTCCCGGAGCTGGGACACCAGTTCCAGCGCCTTGTCCGCGGACGGATAATCCAGCGCGATTATAATTTTTTCATATGGGTTCATGTTCGTTCCTTTTATTTCGTGTTTTGCGACAGGTATTTTTCGATAACCGGCTTCATCGACTTGTGATGCGAGGATTCCGGGATCCAGTACTGAATCGCCTCTGTCTGGGTAAGGACGGAATGCAGGCGCACCGGGTGCGGATTGTCCGGATTCGCTATCGTCATTTGGCCGTCCACTTTGGTTTCATAAAATCCTTTGGCCAATTTGTCGACCGCGCCCTGTTGGCGGTCCAGCATGACGATTGCGTCCTTTACATTTTGTTTTCCCGAAACCTTTTGCAGTTTCAGCGCCGCTTCGCCCAGAATGGACATACCGGTTGTCGCCACGTCTTCAAGGACAAGGACCCTGTCGTCCGGATTCAGATTTCCGATAAGCAGTCCGCCCTGGCCATGGTCTTTTTCCTGTTTTCTGATGGTCAGGACGCCTTTGCCCAATTCATACCCGACGACCGCCGCCGTTGCCGTCATGCCTTCGGGGACGCCGACCACTTTGTCGAATTGCAGTCCCAGCTCTTCGGCCGTATAGCCCAGCAAAATCACCGCGCAGTCCCACAAATCCGGATTATCCTGGATGCTTTGTATGCTCCAAAACAACGGGGACATGTTTGGGCTGCCGTCCGGTTTCGGGGTTTTCAGTTTGAACCACTGGCTTTCGTCCGCAGGGGACGGCGCGATTTTAAGCATGTTGCTGTCGATAAGGCCCTGGACGAATTCACCCTTTATGCGGGTTATTTCATCTTTTGAATACATGGTGGTGAAGTATGGCATTGCCGTTCCTTTTTGTTTCGGTTTTTATTCCCCTCTCGCCCGGGGTGAAGTATATTGAATTTTGACAAAAAATGCAAGGTGAAAAATGCGCCCGACAGGGCGCGTTTTAATAAAAGTCCGGCTTTATTGTCTTTGCGTGACCGTCACGCTGTCGACCATCTGCCGGTCGACCGCGTCGATTTTAACCGGCGTAAAATCCGGGTCGATTTCGACAGGCGCGTCGGAATCTTCTTCGGTTATGATTATTACAGGATTCGCCGCAGCGTCATAGGTTTCGGGCGCGTCGGATTTCCGGGCATTATGCCGGCCGGCCAGATGCGCCGGCAGCGTTATGTAATCCATCGGGTCGAATGCGGCGGACGGTTCTATTTCCCGGGGCCGGCCCGCGCGCGGTATTTCCGTCTTGTACAGCGGCGTCATGAAATTCCGCGCCGCCGGCGTCTTTATCCGCGGCGCGCCGGACGCGTTCAGGCGCATAATCTGCAAAGCGCGTTCGTTCGTTCCGTTCGGGCGCAGCCGCACCAGGCCGTCAAGGCCGTTATATCCGGCCGGGTCCAAAAGATGCGCCGCCGGGACGCGTTTCCCGGTAAGCGCGCCGATGGTCAGCATGGCCGCATCGTACCCCATAGAATTCATCCTGTTCGGCATAGCGCCGTGCAGGTCCGAATAAACCCTTACAAAGTCCTGGGATATCGCGGGCAGGGCGGAATATTCAGCGCCGCTGAACGTAACATCGCCCCACATGACTTCCGTATCCCACATTGCTGTTCCCAAAAACCGGACCGTCGCACCCGGCACGTCGAAATACCGCATAAACGATGCAAGCGACCGCGAATCCCCGGCGTTGCCCAAAAACAAAACCGCATCAAACGGCAGGCTTCCGACGGTGTCGGATTTGCTTAAAAGTTCCAGCTGTGATTCTATGTCGTCGCGTTCGGAAGCATCCATGTCATGATTGGTCAGAATGTCCGAAAGGATTTCCTTGGCGCGCGTCGCGGCCTGTTGGCGCGCGTTCCACAACGCCGCCTTTTCCGCGACGGATTTCTGGGAATTCATGTCGCTTTCTTTGTAATAATAAAGGCCGGATACGCCTATGTTATAGAATCCCGCGGCCTCTAACGCCGTATTGGCCAGCATGTGCCCCGCCTTTGTATCCGGCGCAAGAATCATCAATTGGGTCACGTCCGGCGCGCCGCCGCCGGATTTTATTATGGCCTCTACGCTCTGGTTCGGCAGCAAAGCCAGAGTGAACACCCCGCCGCCCAGGACGCTGTGGCTGGACGTGAATGTCAGCGCGGGCGTGCCGGCGGATTTCAATGTTCGTAATATTTCCACGTCTTCGCTGAAAATCGGGCCGATTATCATGTCGGGATTTCGTTCCAGCACGCTTTTTATTTTTTCGGTCTTGGCGGCCTTGTCGCCCGAAAGGTCGTTAAACGTGACGATTACGCCCGCCGGCTGTTTCTGTAAAAACGCGATTTCAACCGCGTTGCGTATCCCCGCGCCAAGACCAGCGTTCGGCCCGGTTAAAGGCAAAAGCACGGAAACCTGTTTCACGTTTCCGTCCATGACGGGCGCGTGCGCCGGTCTGTTTTCAAATTCGCCGTATTCAAGATTATAAAAGCTGGGCGCTATGTCGGACGGAACGCCGGTCGCGGGAACTTCGCCGTATTCCTTGCCCCAATCGCGGTTCGCAATCGTGGCGCAGCCGCCCAGAACGATGGTGAAAAGAGCGCATATAAAGATTTTATTTTTGATAAACATTGAAATCCCCCGGAAAGAATTGTAAAATCATAATATAAAAAAATTATAAAGGGAAATGAAAAATGACGCCCGGACTTTATATCGTCGGAACGCCCATAGGAAACCTTTCGGACATGTCGCCGCGGGCGGCGGAAACTTTGCGCAATGCGGATTTAATCGCGTGCGAAGATACCCGCGTCACCGGCAAGCTGGCCGCGCATTTCGATATAAAAACCAAGCGCGTCGCCTTTCACGAACATAACGAACAGGATATGGCGGACGATTTGGTTGCAAAAATTTTATCCGGAATGTCCGTCGCGCTGGTGTCCGATTCCGGAATGCCGGGGATAAGCGACCCGGGGTTCCGCCTTTGCCGCGCGGCGCGCAAATCAGGCGCGCCGGTATTCGTCGTGCCGGGTCCGACGGCATTCGCGTCCGCGCTGGTGCTTTCCGGATTTCCCACGGACCGGTTTACTTATCTGGGATTTTTCAAAGATGAAAAACATCTTCGCGAAGACAATAAAATCCGGCACACCATAATATATTATGAATCGCCGAACCGCGTCCTGGACACAATCGGGATGATGGCGCGCGTCTGTCCGGAACGCCGCGTCGCAATAGTCCGCGAGATTACAAAGATTCACGAAGAAACAATAATCGGATACCCGTCGGAACTGTTGGAGAGCATAGAGCATATAGCAGAGAGCATACGGGGGGAGATTGTACTGGTGATAGAGCCCGCCCCGGAAGTTAAGATGTCAGATTCGGAAATCAACGATATTGTCAATGAAATCGTATCCGCCGGGCACAAGACCAAAGAAGCGGCGGCCGAAATTTCAAACCGCACGGGGTTAAGCAAATCCGAAGCATACGAAAAGGTAATAAAACATGGTTAATTTCATAGGCTCGTTCGATACCGTCGAATCATTGCCGAAAGGGTGCGCGCCGGAATACGCGTTTATCGGGCGGTCCAATGTCGGCAAATCTTCGCTGCTTAATGCGCTGGTCGGCATGCGCGCCGCGCGAACATCTAATACGCCCGGCCGGACGCAACAGATAAATCTTTTCGATTGGTCCGGCATAATATTGGCCGATTTGCCGGGATACGGATATGCAAAGGCGTCAAAGACGGATATTGCGAAATGGGCGGCGCGATTGGAAAAATACCTGTTGTCGCGGGGACGGTTGGAACGCCTGTTCATACTGGTCGATTCGCGGCACGGCCTTAAAGATTCCGATATCGACATGATGAATTTCTGCGACGCGAACGCAATCCGTTACCAGGTCGTATTGACCAAGACGGACAAGATATCAAAGACGGCCGCCGCGGAATGCCAGGCGCAGACGGAAGGGGTGGTCGCGAAACGCGGCGCGTCGACAGGATGTGTAATCGCCACGTCGGCCGAAAAAAAGACAGGCATGGAAGAATTGCGCGATGAAATAATAGGGCGTAAGGCGTGAAGCGAAAAGCGAATATATTTTGCGCCAGCAATCCGGCAAAGTTATCAGATGCTTTGTGGCACATCTTGTCCGGTGCCGATTTTTCAAACGACATAATTTTTCTGCCCAGCCGGCGCGCGGTTCGGACGGTCGAACGAATGATTGCAGGGCGCGCGGGCGGTGCGGCGATACTTCCCAAACTGGTCGCGCTGGGCGAGGCGGCGGACGATACCGCGGAAGATGAGGAATCCGGAGCCGCAGATACGGTGTCAGGTTTGGAAAGGACAATTGTTCTGTCGAAAATGCTGTCGGCCGCGAACGGATACGGCGCGGGCGCGAACATGGCGTCTGCAAAAGATTTAATCCGAATGATGGATTATCTTGAAAACGAGGGCATGGGACGGGACATAGATTGGAAGGTGTTGGTCGGTCCGGAATTCGCCGAACATTTCAGAGAAAAAGCCCGGTTTTTGGATTTGGCGCAAAAAGCTCTGCCCCTATGTTTTCCTGGGCGCGAGACAGTGGCGCAGCGTCGGAACAGCGATATCCGGTCATGGATAAACAACATGGGTCAATACGGCAGAATCATCGTATGCGGGTCGACGGCGTCCGTTCCCGCGACGGCCGATTTGATGGAGCGTGTCGCGGGGCTTGCCAACGGATATATCATTTTTCCAGGGGATGTAAGACATAAGGTTGCGGCACAGAATGTATGCGACCCTTACTTTTCCGAAATTAAATTTTTAGAGCGGGTCGGCGTCAAGCCGGAAGAAGTGAATATGATAGATGTCGGCGAATCCAATATAGGTTTTTTGAACGGTGCGTTTTCCAACAATCCGAATCACGAGCCGCCAGCCACCAGCACGAGCCACGTCCAGCGCATTGACTGCGCGCGCGAATCGGAAGAGGCCGAAGTTGTCGCCGAAATCGCAATGGAAAAATCCGGCGCCGGAGCATCGGTTTTAATCGTGTCGCCGGATATTTCGGCGGCGCAAAGATTGTGCGAATCCTTATCCAGGCGCGGCGCGAATTATGATTTTTCCGGCGGGACAAAAGGAAGCGCGACAGCTTTGGGCCGGTTTATATTGAACTTGCTGGATGATGATTCGGATTTCAAGTTTTACAACGAATATAAAAAATCAAATCTGTTCGATACGGTCGCAAACGCGGCGGCGGAATTTAACGACGAAGATTCGGTCGTCGTTTTTGAATCGCTGAAAATTTTATCCGATATTTTGACCGCGCATGGTTTGGAACTGGCGCCGGGGGATTTGCGAAGCATGGTTGCCGAATGCCTGAACGGGGTATCAATCAGGCCGCCGCGAAACGAAGGCGCAACCATTTCAATCGTCGGCACGATAGAATCGCGCATGCAGACGGCGGACACTGTTATTCTGACCGGATTGAACGAAGGAATGTTTCCGGCGATGGGGTATGAAAATCCGTGGCTGCCGCGGCGGATTGCGGACAGCATCGGATTGCCGCCGCCAGAGAGGAAAGTTTCATTGATGGCGTTGGATTTTATCAATCTGTCGTGCGGGCCGGAAATTTATTGGACCCGGTCGAAAATGTCCGGCGGCGGCGAAAATACGGAATCGCGGTTTTTGTCGCGCATAGCGGTCGCGCAAGCGCGACCCGTAATGCGTGAGTCCGTGAGACGTAAGACACAAGACGACGATTCGTCTTACGCCTTACGCCTTACGCCTTACGATGATTGGTTGCAAAAGGTTCGGGCGATTGACGCTGTTCCGTACGAACCTTTGGATACGTCGGCGCCGCGGCCGCCCGCGATAAACGACGACGTTTATGTAACGGAATTGGAATTGCTGATACACAACCCGTACGCCTTTTATGCGCGGCATATATTGCGGTTAAGGCCAAAGGACGACCCGGGACGCGAGCCGGGCGCAAAGGAATTCGGCATTCTGGTGCACGAAGTAATAGAGCATAGAGCAAAGAGCATAGAGCATAGAGAAGAAGATATTGTCGCCGAATTGGATGCGCGGGCGCGGGAAATATTGCCGGCGGATTCCATTCTGTTTCATTTCTGGCGCAAAAGGTTTTTGGAAATCGCGCCGAGTGTCGCAGCTTTGTTGCGACAGAGCATAGAGCATAGGGCAAAGAGCATAGATGACGGGTCGGGTGTTGAGATTCCATTGGATTGCGTAATAGCCGGGCGGACGGTTCGGGCGCGCGCGGATATGATTATTGGCGATACCGTCATCGATATCAAAACCGGCGCGGCGCCGAATAAAAAACAATTGGGCGAAGGCAATATGCCGCAATTGCCGCTGGAAGCGTATATGTTAAGGCATAGGGCACACGTCGCGGCGAAGCGAAGCGAAGACGGATACGGCATAGGGCATAAGACATCGGAAATCGTGATGAAATTCGTACAATTAAAGAATAGGGATGTCCGGCCGATTGAATATTCCGGTGCGGATGCGGCGGAAATGATTAACGCCGCCGTGCAAAAGGCCGCGGAATTGTTCGGCCGGTATGCAAAAGATGGCGAGCCGTACGAATACCGCGTTACAAGCGACGCGAAATATAAAGAGTACGACGATTTGGCGCGGGTGGAATGAAAGCAATGAACCCCTCGCCAAGACATTCTAACTCGCTTTGCTCGTAAGAATATCTATCCTCTCCCGCAAGGGGAGAGGAAGCGCCCCTGCAAAAATCACTTGTATCGCACCGCACTTTTATGCTTTAATTCGGGCAAGAAATAATAAATGGAGAGGACCATGTCATGCTACAATACTCTGAAAGCCGCAGAAAGCTACACACACACACACACACACACACACACATCTAAACCGGTTCGCGGCATAGCGCGGATTTTCCGCGCGATAATAGTTCCCGTTTTTTGTTCGATTTTGTTTTTTTCACCGATGTCGGCATGGGCTATTGCATGTCCCGCGGCGACAAGCGGTTGGATTGCCTCTCCCTCCGCCGGTTCTTGCGCCCTTTGCACACAGACAAAATCTGTTACCGGTTGCAGCGGCACAATAACCCAAAAAGCCATGGCGACCAGTTATAACAATTGTGCGATATGCACACCGTGCAAACCAATCTCAAACAACAGGGCGCCATGGTCGTTGCCGGATTGGCAACAGGAACGGTTCGCCAGTTTGTTTGACGCCATTCCCGGTCTGATTCCTTCGGCATACGCGGCTGATGTTTGCACCGGCCAATGCTCGAATGATTGCGGGTGTACCGTGGGAAGTTGTGAAAGAGATTGTGGATGGAATCCCAGCGATGTAACCAATAATCTGACGCCAAATGCCAGTAATATTAAAACAGGAACCGGCGTTAACATCACTTGTCCGGCATGCGCCGCCGGACAAACCCCGAATGTGGCCCAAACTGCGTGCGTGGCATGCCACAAGGTTACTTTGAACCATAATGGAGGTACGGGTGCGTCCTATGACACACTATATTTTGCCCCCAACAAGCCGAATGCTAGTATTTCTTATAATACCCAAAAAGCTAATTATTGGTATAACAACTCCACTTGCACCGCCGAATTTGGGAATAGCCAACAGGGTCCATCACGTGCCGGATACAAATTAACGGGATATTATACCGCGACCAGCGGCGGTTCACAGGTTATTTACGCCTTTACGCAAATAATGTGCGGCGCAAACAATGCTGCTTGCGGCGATCCACGTGTTCCGTCAACTTATGCTTTGCGCACTACCCGCGGTATAATGACTTGGCTATATCATACAGGCTATATATGCACGCAAACGACGGCCAGCATAAAAAATTGTACAAAAGACCATTATTATATAGATTTCAGCCCCACCGGCGCCAGCGATGGTTCGCCATATACCAGCATATCTTCTGATATCACTGTCTATGCCAGATGGCAGGCGGAAAGCTGTTCCGCCGGACAAGAATTCTTGGGTCCGGCGTGCGCGAACTGCAAGGCCGGCTATTTCAAGGCGGGCACAGGCACTGCCGCCTGTACCGCATGCGCACAGGGTTCGCGCGCCAACGCATCCACCGGGTCCACCGGCTGCACCGCGTGCGGCGCGGGCACGACTACATCGGGCACCGGCACGTCAAGTACCGGAACATGTTCCAACTGCACCACCGTCACGGGTATGGTATCTGGTTCGTGGCTGACGCCCAGCTGGACCAATAACAGCGTGTCCAATCTGTGCGCGGTAAATCAGTGCCAGGCGAACCGGTTCAAATCCGGCAGCGGCACCAGCGCGACTTGTCCGCAATGCCCGCCGTTCGGCAGCGCAAGCAATTTGGCGTTGAATGGCAACTGGTCCGGCAATACACCGAACGGTTCAACCGCCATCCGTGGCACCAGCGCGGCGGGTTCAACTTCGCAAACATCGTGTTGTATTCCAACAACCCAGACTTTTACAGATGGCACAGGAACGTGGAAGTTTGAAAGTAACAAGTGTTTCCCATCGTGCGCGTGGGGTTATGACGCCAGCACCGAGACGTGTTCCGGTTCGCCGACAGGCCAGACGTAATATAAAAGGCCGGAATTATCCGGTCCTTTTTTATGGCGGCG
>WRJH01000005.1 GCA_009782315.1 Alphaproteobacteria bacterium | reverse complement strand
CAAAAAAACACAGAAAATCAGCAGAAGCCTACACCCGCCGCCGCTCAAACCAACTCCCCAAAAAATCCCAAAAACCACCACCAAAAGCCCCCCTCAAAATCCGCTGAAACGACTGTGTGCAAAGGGATTGGCGACAGCGAGCAAAAAGCGGCGGAAACGCCGATGAATAAAACCGGATTGAACGTCAAAAATCCGGCGGCCATCGCGACAAGTTTATACGGCACGGGCGTGAACGCCGCCAAAACGATAATCAGCACCCCGTGGCGGGTGAACATTTCCTTGGCCACTTCGAATTTTTCTGCGCTGGCGAAAGTTGTGATAATCCATTGGCCGATGCTTTCGAAAACCCAGAACCCGATGAAATACGCGATTGCGCCGCCAATCAAAGAGCCCAGCGCCGCCGCGGCAACGACCGGCACGGCCTTTTTCTTGTTCGCGACGATCGGCGGGGTCATGAATACTTCGGGCGGGACGAACAGGAATATCGATTCGCATACGGTAAGAAAAAATACCGCCCAAACCGCCCATGTCGAATCTGATTTTTTAAGAAGATAGTGTTGTAATTTCATAATGATTAGTGGCTGGTGTTAGTGGTTAGCGATAGCGGTGGCATGAACTTGTGCGAATAAATTCCACAATCAACAATGCCACTGACACTTACACTACCACTTACACTAACTGCTTGTAAATGAATTTTTTCCATATTACAATGGAAAATTGAGGGAAATAGCAAAAAAGGAATTACAAAATGCCAAAACTTCAAATTTTCGTCGGCGACAAGCGCGCAAGGGACAATAAAGCAGGGGAACTGATTATCGGCGGCGGCTGTCCGGTCGTGCCGGTATCAAGCGGGTCGCCGCGCGTCACGCACGCCGGAGATTTGCAGATTTCGGATTTTTCACCCAAAAGTTTGAAAAAAATATTTTCCAAATACAGGAGCATAATCATCAAAGACGCGCACGGTTTTTCGATAAATTCGCTTGACAGCCTAATATGCTTTGGGGCCGAAAATCATGTCGACATATATCTGTTGTGTGCAGCGGCCGATTCAAACAACATGCCGTACAAGGCCGTCTGTTATTTGTCGGACATGGGGTATGAAATACAGCAATTGGACGCTTTCAAAGCGCCCGAAGCGGCCCTTAAACCCGCGTCCGAATTGCTGGAAAATAAAAAGCCGAAAAAACAGAAAGACGTGCCGGTGTTCGAATTGGTCGCGCGCATATCGACGCATATCGAAAAAGCGATACAAACCATGGACCGCCCGCTGACGGATTACCAGGCTATAACTGGCGGTGACGCCATAAAGGCGCTGCGCGAAATTATTCGGGCCAAAGAAGAACTGGGCGTATTGAAAAAGAAAATCGTGACGGATGAAAAAACAAATCGCAAATAACAGGGGCGTGCGCGTCGCGTCGAACATACGCAAAACCGTCGCGGAAATATTCCGCGACCGTTTCGCGGACGACGCGGTTTTGTCGCGAGTGTCGATTGTCGACGCCGACAGCGGCTTGCAGTTTATAAAAATCTATTATCACGCGCCCCTGGATATAAAAGGCCTGCGGGAAAAATTGGAATTCGTAACGCCCATAGTTCGACACGAATTAGCCGCGCGAATCCGTCAAAAATACGTTCCGGAAATCCGATTCGTTTACGACGACACTTTGGAAAAATCCGAACGGATAGACGAATTGTTAAGGAGTATTTGAAATGACAAAATCCGATGCGATTAAATTCATGGACGGGCGGCACGTCGTTATGCTGGCGACGTTGAACGACGGCGCGCCCGATATGCGCGCGCTTATAAATATTCGGAACGGGGCGATTGCGCCGCACCTGTCGGATTATTTCAAGGGGGACGACCGGCTGCTTTTCATCACCAATACTTCGTCGAATAAAATCGGGCAAATCCGCGCGAATTCACGGGCGGCGGTTTACGGATATGACGACGCGTTCAACGGTCTGACGCTGTCCGGAACCGTGCATGAAATCACAGACTCTGAAACCAAAGACGCGCTGTGGGACGATTCGTGGAAGATGTATTATCCGGACGGAAAAGACGGCGGCGATTTTTCCGTTCTGGAATTTATTCCCGAAAATTACAAATTTTACAAAGAGTTCAAAGTGGAAAAGGGCGGGTTTTAATTCATCCCGTCATTGCGAGAAAGAAAAATCACGGTTGGTAACAACCGTGTTTTTCTGCCGAAGCAATCCAGTTGATTTGTCGCGCCGGCAAAGCCGGCGCACTTTATTTACTGGATTGCCGCGTCACATTTGCAGACGCCCCAGCGTCAGACAAATGTTCCTCGCAATGACGAATACGGTTTTGCTTGCAAATTTTTTACAATACGTTAATATGCGGCAATGCGTATCGCGTATTTAGGAATAAAAAATGACTCAAAAAAATATCAGAAATTTTGCAATCATCGCCCATATCGACCATGGGAAATCGACTTTGTCCGACCGGATTATCGAATATACCGGCGGTCTTGAATCGCGCGAAATGAAGGCGCAGGTCCTGGATTCCATGGACATCGAACGCGAACGCGGAATTACAATCAAGGCGCAAACAGTGCGGTTGAATTACAAAGCGAAAGACGGCCAGGTTTACCAACTGAATCTGATGGACACGCCGGGGCATGTCGATTTTACCTATGAAGTTTCGCGGTCCCTTGCCGCGTGCGAAGGCGCGCTGTTGATTGTCGATGCGACCCAGGGGGTCCAAGCGCAGACATTGGCCAACGCGTATTTGGCCATCGACAACGATTTGGAAATCCAGCCGGTTTTGAACAAAATAGATTTGCCGTCGTCCGATATATGCGGCACGCGCGAACAGGTCGCGGACGTCGTAGGAATAGATGCCAGCCAGGCATTGTGCGTGTCCGGCAAAACCGGCGAAGGCGTTCCGGAACTGTTGGAAGCAATCGTCCAGAAAATGCCAAGTCCGCATGGCGACGAATCCGCGCCGACGCGCGCCTTGCTTGTCGATTCTTGGTACGATTCGTATCTGGGCGTCGTCGTATTGGTGCGCGTTGTCGACGGAAAATTATCGCGCGGCCAGAAAATAAAATTCATTGCTACGGGCGCGGAATACACCGTTGATAAAATCGGATACTTTACGCCGAAAATGGTTAACGTCGAGACGCTTTCCGCCGGCGAAGTCGGATTCATCATCACCGGCATGAAAACAATCCACGATTGCAAGGTCGGCGATACGATTACAGAGGCTGGTGCCATTGTTAATCGCTCCCCCCTTGGGGGGAGCCAGAGCGAAGCGATGGTGGGGGGACGAAATAATATTCCCCCCACCGACGCGCTTTGCGCGTCGACTCCCCCCAGGGGGGGGGGGGTTACCCCATTGCCGGGTTTCAAGCCATCCATACCGGTTGTATTTTCATCCTTCTTTCCGGTAGAGGCGGACGATTATCCGACGCTTCGCGAATCTGCGGAAAAACTGGCGCTGAACGACGCGTCGTTCGTGTTCACGGTTGAAAAGTCCAGCGCGCTGGGATTCGGACTGCGCTGCGGATTTTTGGGCCTGCTTCATATGGAGATTATTTCCGAACGACTGACGCGCGAATTCAATCTGAACCTTATCAACACCATTCCGTCGGTGCTTTACAAACTGAACCTGCGCGGCGGCGAAGTCATAGATTTGGAAAATCCCGCCGACATGCCCGAACCCACGCGCATAGAATTTATCCAAGAACCGTGGGTTCGCGCGACCATCATGCTGCCCGATCAATATTTGGGCGGAATTATGGCGCTGTGCTCTGAACGCCGGGGCATCCAGGAAAATATGAGTTACGTCGGAAACCGCGCCGTGCTGACGTACCGTCTGCCGCTGGCCGAAATAGTTTTCGATTTTTACGACCGCGTGAAATCGCTGACGTCCGGATACGCGTCTTTCGATTACGCGCTGGACGGATACGAAACATCCGAATTGGTAAAAGTTTCCGTCCTGGTAAACGAAGAAGTCGTGGAACCTTTGTCTTTCCTGACGCACAAATCTTTTGCTTCAACGCGCGGCCGCCAGATTGTTGAAAAATTAAAAGACCTTATCCCGCGGCACCAATTCAAAATTCCTATCCAGGCGGCCATCGGCGGAAAAATCATCGCGCGCGAAACCATCGCGGCATATCGCAAGGACGTCACGGCCAAATGTTACGGCGGCGACATATCGCGCAAACGCAAACTGCTTGAAAAACAGAAAGAGGGCAAAAAGCGCTTGCGCAGTTTCGGCAACGTCGAAATTCCGCAGACCGCGTTTATCAACGCGCTGAAAGTGGGGGATTAAGCCATGCAATTGAATTTCGGAACAAGAGTGAGATAAGAGAGAATGAGCCACCAGTTTTATTTTTCGCCGCATATTTTGGACAATCTGACCATTCCGAAATCGGGATTCGATGTAGTCCAGGATATCGCCGACCCGCGCCTGCGCATGTATGTGACCGCGCGCGGGGTAAAGACCTTTTTTACGCGCAAAAGGGTGCGCGGCAAGGACACCCGGATAATTATAGGCAATTATCCCGGCATGGACATCGCGGTCGCGCGCGACAAAATCGAACGCGTTTTGACCGTCGCCGGCCAGCCGCGCAAAATCCGCCGCAAGAAAATTTCGTTCGCATGTCTGTCGGCCGCGTTCGTTTCGGCAAAAATTCGCCGCGCGCCCGCGTCGACGGAAAAACTGAAACGCGCGATGTCGCGTCTTTGGGCGCCGCTTGCCGATATTGAAATAGACAAGATTACAACAGACCGGATAAAACAGATGCACGAACAGATTGCGGCGCACAGCGGCGCGCCGACCGCCAACCGCATGCGAGAGGTTATGTCCGGCATATTCAAATACGCGTGCCAGCAGGGATATCTGTCGTCCAACCCGGTGCTGGACGTTCCGAAATGCAAAGAAGTGCGCGGCGTGCGCCTGCTTAACGCGGCGGGCCTGCGCCGTCTGCATTCGGCGGCCAAGGCGGAAAAAAATCCCGTATTCCGCGCCGCTTTTTTAATGCTGGTTTACGGGTTCAAGAATAAGTCCAAAATCTTCGCCATGCGCTGGTCCGAATTGAATCTGAACCAGGAAACCTGGAAAGGCGAACCGCTTTCCGATATGGCCGTCAATCTTTTGCGCGATTTGCCCGAAGACGGCAAATGGGTGTTCCCGCATTGGGGCGGACATCTGGTCGACCCGCGCGCCGCGTGGAAACGCCTTGTCGCAAAGGCCAAAACGCCCGGCGTAAAAATGGACGATGTGCACAAATTCCTTTCCCGGCGATTGGAATGGTCTGCGGATATTTACCGTTTACGGCAGAATATGAATACAGTCCTGTCGGAATCTTTGTAATTTGACAAAAATGACGCCTTGTTATAATTCGTTATAATTTCTTGACAGGTGGGGCCATAGAATAGTAATATACATGCTGTCGCCATTGACAAGTTACCCAATGGCAATAAATTAACAGTCCAGGTTCGTAACAAAATATAACGGGGCCTGTGGCGCAACAAAGGAAAACAAAATGACTATTTTCGAACAAGTTCAGGGTGTGATTGCTGAAAAACTGGGCGTGGACAAGGCAAAGATTACGGAAAACGCATCGTTTGTGAACGATTTGGGCGCGGATTCCCTGGACGTCGTTGAATTCGTTATGGAAATCGAATCCAAATTCGGCATAACCATTCCGGACGAACAGGCCGGCAAGCTGGTCACCGTCGGCGACGCCGTGAAATATATCGAAGCGCACGCGAAAAAAGAAGAAGCGAAAGCGGAATAATCGAAAAAAGTCGATTTATAAATTTCAGCCACAAATGTGCATTGCATTTGTGGCTGGTTTTGTGTATGAATGGATGAAACAAGGAGTTTTTTATGAAACGCAGGGTTGTAATAACCGGCATGGGTATAGTCGCGCCGAATGGCGTCGGCATAGACAACGTTTGGAAATCGCTGTTGGCGGGCCAATCCGGAATTGTAAAACTTTCCGGCCCGGAATGGGACGACCTGTCTTGTCAAATCGCGGGCGTTGCCAATTACAGCGCGGACGAAGTCGTCGACCCGAAAGAGCAAAGACGCATGGACCGGTTCATCGTGCACGCGATGGTCGCGGCGGACGAAGCGGTAAAGGATTCCGGACTTGATTTGGAATCCATAGACAAGGAACGCGCCGGCGTTTCCATCGGTTCGGGAATCGGCGGCGCCGGATCCATAGACGAATCGTCCAAAGAACTGGTCGCCAAAGGACCGCGCAGTATCAGTCCGTTCTTTGCGCCAAAGGTCATAATAAATATGGCGTCCGGATACGTTTCCATAAAATACGGGTTCAAGGGGCCGAACATTGCGCTGGCCACCGCGTGCGCGACCGGCGCCCATTCGATTGGCGAAGCGATGCGGATGATTCAATACGGCGACGCAGACATTATGGTTGCAGGGGGCGCAGAGGCGGGCGTTCACCGCCTGGGCATGACGGGGTTCGCCGCGATGCGCGCGATGTCGACGCGCAACGACGACCCGGCGGGCGCCATGCGCCCGTGGGACAAGGGCCGCGACGGATTCGTTATGGGCGAAGGCGCGGGCGTCCTGGTCTTGGAAGAATACGAACACGCGAAAAAACGCGGCGCGAAAATTTACGCCGAACTGGCCGGATACGGAATGACGGCCGACGCGCATCATATGACGGCCCCGGCGCCGGGCGGCGAAGGCGGCGTGCGCTCTATGAAAATGGCGCTAAAAGATGCGGGCCTGGAACCCGCCGCGGTCGATTATATAAACGCGCACGGAACGTCGACGCCGCTTGGCGATGTCAGCGAATTGGAAGCGGTCAAGAATATGTTCGGCAATTCGGGTTGGTCGATGTCCAGCACGAAATCCATGACCGGGCACTTGCTGGGCGGCGCAGGCGCGATAGAGGCAATATTTTGCGCGCTTTCCATCCGCGACGGAAAAGTTCCGCCGACAATCAATCTGAACGACCCGGAAGACGCGGCCGCCGGATGCGATTTGGTTCCGAACGTCGCGAAAGAGCGCAATGTCGATGTCGCGCTGTCCAATTCGTTCGGATTCGGCGGCACGAACGCAACGCTTGTTATGAAGAAAGTATAATTCGTCTCTGTGACGGTTAATTACTCCCCCTTTGGGGGGAGTCGACGGCAAAGCCGTCGGTGGGGGGATAGATATGTTTATTTTTGCCCCCCACCGAAAGACGCTTTGCGTCTTTCGGCTCCCCCCGATGGGGGAGCAATTGGCAGATACGAACACGAACCACGAACACGGGTACGAACTATGAAAAAACAAAAACCGAAAACGACAATGAAAATTCTTGGGCATCGCGCCTGGCTGGTCATATTTATGGCATGGACATTGTTCGGCATATTGTTCGGGTTTTGGTATTTCGGAATCCGGTCGAATGTCAAACAGGACGCCGCGTTCACCGTCGGCGCCGGCGCGACCATATCGTCCGTCGCTGGACAGTTGAAAGAGAGGGGGTTCATAGACAGCGAAGACGGATTCAAAATGACGGTCCGGTTGATTTCCGGAAACGTAAAGCGCGGGCTGTACGACATTCCGGCGGGGTCCAGCGCGTTCCACGTCGCGCGCATGATGGCGCACGGCGACATTGCGACCACGACAGTGTTGATTCCAGAGGGACTGACCGTCAAACAAATCGTCGAATTGCTGGACCAGAATAAATTTTTAACCGGCCGCGCGTGCGTTGGGATTAACGATTCGTGTCCGCGCGACGGCGAATTGTTTCCGGACACATACCGCGTTGCAAAGGGCGCGTCGCGCGCGTCGGTTGTGGAATTAATGCGCCTGCGAATGTCCGACGTTCGGGACCGATTCGAATCGGGGCGGGGCGCGTTGCCCGCGCCGTTGGAAAATTGGGACGAAGTCATGACCCTTGCGTCCATCGTACAAAAGGAAACCCCGAAAGCGCGGGAAATGCCGATAGTTGCGGGCGTCTATATTAACCGGCTGAATCAAAACATGCGACTGCAAGCCGACCCGACGGTCGTGTATGCCGTGACGGACGGCCTGGGCGATATGCGCGGCAAACCTTTGCTGACCGGTCATTTGAAGCGCGCGCATCCGTATAATACTTATATGAACCACGGCCTGCCGCCGCATCCGATTGCGAACGTCGGCCGCGCGGCGATCGCCGCCGTGCTTAACCCTGTGGAAACAAAATATTTGTTCTTTGTCGCGGACGGCACGGGTGGACATTTGTTTTCCGAAACTTATGAAGAGCATAAGGTGAATCACGAAAACTGGCGAGAGATAAAGAATAACAGGTAAAAGGTATAAGGTAATAGGTATGAGGTGGGCAAACTCTAAACACCTTTTACCTTATACCTAATACCTATTACCTTTCCGCGCGGCTATGCCGCGCGGAATTCGTTCCTGGTGCGTAATTTTCTATGAATGGTAAAATATCCCTGTTCAACCAAAAAGGAGCAACCATGAAAAAAATTCTATTAACATCAGCATTGTGTTTGGGCGTGTTCGCATCAGCAAGCGCGGCCGAATTCAAATACTATGAAGGAAAAGACTGGAACGAAATCACCGAATCCACGTTCAATCCGACGTTCCGTCCGACGATGGGAATGTGGGCGTTGACAACCGGCGCCGCTTTCCAAACGGGACAGGCGGGCGATTCCCAGGACAGCTTTTCACGCGGCGGATTCATAATTAATGAACTGTCCGTCAAATACGGCGTTATGGACGAACTGTATGTGTCGTTCGAAATGAACAACAACGATTTCCTGTCCGGCGGCATGATGGCCAGCCCGGAAATCGGTATCAACTGGCAGGTTATGCGCCCGGCGAAATCGGTCGCTTTGGACGTCATCGGTAAATACGGCCTGGCATGGAACAATAATTCCACAGTCGCCCCCGACGGCACGAACAACTTGCAGGCGGGTCTGCGAGTCTATGGCGACGAAGGACGTTTCCAATGGGCCGGTCAAGCATTGGCGCAGATGGCGTTCGCAAACGAACAGACGGATTTCATAACCGACAGCAGCACGATGTGGAACGTTTTGATGAAAGCGGAACTTGAATTCGAAATCATGAACGAATTGGGATTGAAACTGGAAGGCAATTATAACATCTATAACCTGGCCAAAAATTCCGACGAAGCGATGCTGTACGACCGCAATCTGATGTTCGGCGTGATATACGACGTTGTGCCGCATGCCGCAATCATGCCGTATGTCGGATATCATTTCCAGACCGCGAACAGCGAAAACAACGACACGATGGCCAATAATTTCTGGCAGTTCGGCGCAAAGTTCGGGGTTCAGTTCTAAAATTTGCGGGGCAAATTTTAGAACCAAAAAATCCGGCCGAACGGCCGGATTTTTTGAAGGCGCATAGCGCCGCGTCATTGCGAGAAGCGCAAGTCCGACGTGGAACGTCGGCGCGCGCGCCGAAGCAATCCAGTAAATAGAGTGCGCCAGCAAAGCTGGCGCGGCAAATTACTGGATTGCCGCGTCGCG
This sequence comes from Alphaproteobacteria bacterium, assembly GCA_009782315.1. GTDB lineage: Bacteria > Pseudomonadota > Alphaproteobacteria > Rs-D84 > Rs-D84 > WRKW01. Next base: position 24,122 of record WRJH01000005.1, on the reverse strand, counting down.
TTTGCAGACACTTCGTGTCAGACAAACGCTCCTCGCAATGACGGGTTGGGTGTTTTGCAATAACTGAAAAAAACAAAAATCCCCGCCGATTGGCGGGGATTGTTTCGTGAACGCAATTCTATATTAATTCGCATGCAATGTCAATAGGGTTGCATGAAAATAAATTTCTTGCGCCGGTTGGACGGCACAGGATAAAATTCCCAGGTCAAGACAATTATGTTTTGAAAACAAGGAGAAACCAATATGAAAAAAGTATTGTTAACATCTGTATTGTGCCTGGGCGTATTCGCGTCCGCGAATGCGGGCGGCTATATCGCCGGTTACGGTTCATACAACACTAAATCCGAAGCGTGGGGCCTGCCGATTGCGGTCGGTTATGCGTTCGAAAACGGTATTCGTTTGGAAGCCGACGTTTTCGGAACATCAGACCTGAGCGACACCAAAGACAACTTTGGGATGAGACTGGGCCTGCAGCAGGCGAAAGTCTTGTACGATTTCGACATGGCCAAAGCAGAATCTTCGTTGAAAGGTCTGAAAGTCTATGCCGGTCTGGGTATCGGTGCCATTGATTATGACGCCGAAGGCGATTATATGGGCAGCGACAAGACCATGCGCACTTTTGACTTGGATGGCGCGTTCATCGGCGGCGTGAAGTATTCGATCACCAATGACATTGCGGTCGACCTGCAATACAACCGTGGTTGGAACTATGCGTATGCTATTTTCGATGGCAATACCAACTCGACATCCAGCGGCTACAACGTGATCAAACTGGGTGCGGTCTACAATTTCTAATACGGAAACTGTATGAAAAAAATCCCGTCCGTTTGGACGGGGTTTTTTGTCGTAGGGGCGCGCACCCACCCCGTCATTGCGAGAAAGAAAAATCACGACTGGCAACAGTCGTGTTTTTCTGCCGAAGCAATCCAGTTGATTTGTCGCGCCGGCTATGCCGGCGCACTCTATTTACTGGATTGCCGCGTCAGGATTAGCTTTTCGCCGACAGGCGGCTCATACGCTAATCCTTCCTCGCAATGACAGACCAAAGTGGTTTCAATAGTTTTCCGCATTTTTTCTTGACAATTCATCATCTTGCCCTTATACTTACGGGGCTTTTTACGATGCTGGTAAAAGGCGAAAGTGTCGATATATTCGATAAAAAACAACGGGTTATAATCATCGCCATATTTGCGATGAAATAAACCGAACAGATTTGTTGTACAAAAAAGCAACGAAAGAACAAAGAGTTATCTGATGCCAACAGTAAACCAACTGATTCGGAAACCGCGCAAGAAAATTGCGAATCGCTCTAAATCGCCGGACATGAAGGGAAATCCCCAGAAACGCGGCGTTTGCACGCGCGTTTATACCACCACTCCGAAAAAACCGAATTCGGCCCAACGTAAAGTCGCGCGCGTCAAATTGGCGAACGGACGCGAAGTCACCGCATACATTCCGGGCGAAGGCCACAACCTGCAAGAACACAGCGTCGTAATGATTCGCGGCGGAAAAGTGAAAGACTTGCCGGGTGTGAAATACCATATCATCCGCGGCGTTCTGGACACCCAGGGCGTTACGGCAAGAAAACAAAGCCGTTCTTTGTACGGCGCAAAAGCGAAAAAAGCATAACGTTAAATCGTTATGAGTAATCCCGAAATCGGGGTGAAGAAAAAGGAAACAAAAATGTCAAGACGCAAACAGGCAGATAAACGCGAAATACTGGCCGATTCAAAATACAACAATCTGGTCGTTGCCAAAATCATCAACGTCGTCATGTGGGACGGCAAAAAGGAAGTCGCGGAAAACGCCGTGTACGGCGCGCTGGAACGTTTGAAAAAAATCGCCAAAGACGGCAACGAACTGGTCGCGTTCCTTGACGCGGTCGACGCGCTGAAACCGTCCGTCGAAGTAAAGGGCCGCCGCGTCGGCGGCGCCACGTACCAGGTTCCGGTCGAAGTGCGCAAAGAAAGACAACAGACTTTGGCGCTGCGCTGGCTGGTGCAATTCGCGCGCAAGCGCGGCGAACGCAGCATGGAAGAGCGCCTCTTCGGCGAATTGCGCGACGCGCTGGCCGGATCCGGTTCCGCGTTCAAAAAGAAAGTAGACACTCATAAAATGGCCGACGCGAATAAAGCGTTCGCGCACTTCAGATGGTAAAGAGAGAATAAAAAATGGCACTTGGACAAACCGCACCTTTGAAAGATTATCGCAATATCGGCATCATGGCCCACATCGACGCCGGCAAGACGACGACGTCGGAACGCATATTGTTCCTGACCGGACGCACTCATAAAATCGGCGAAGTGCACGACGGCGCCGCCACCATGGACTGGATGGCCCAGGAACAGGAACGCGGAATCACCATCACGTCCGCCGCGACAACCTGCTTTTGGCGCGACCATCGCATCAACCTTATCGACACCCCCGGGCACGTCGACTTTACAATCGAAGTGGAACGGTCTTTGCGCGTTCTGGACGGCGCGGTCGCGGTATTCGAATCCGTGTCCGGCGTTCAGCCGCAAACCGAAACAGTATGGCGCCAGGCGAACCGTTACAATGTTCCGCGCATCTGCTTTATCAATAAAATGGACCGTATCGGCGGCGACTTCTTCCGTTGCGTCGACATGATACGCGAACGTTTGGGCGCGAATCCGCTGGTTATCAATTTCCCCATCGGTGCGGAAAACGATTACAAGGGCATCGTCGACGTCGTCGAAATGCGCGCGATTGTCTGGGACGACAACGATATAAACAAGGCGCCGGTCATCGGCGAAATTCCCGCCGACTTGAAAGCCAAGGCCGACGAACTGCATGAAAAATTAATCGAAGAAATCGTGACGCTGGACGACGCGGTTATGGAAGCCTATATGGAAGGCGCCAAACCGGACGTCGCGACAATCAAAAGACTTATCCGCAAGGGAACAATCGGACAGAATTTCAACCCCATCCTGAACGGCTCTTCGTTCAAGAACAAGGGGATTCAGCCGTTGTTGGACGCGGTTGTCGATTATCTGCCGTCTCCATTGGACATCGGAACAATCACCGGCGTCAAAATGGACGGCGAAACCGAAGAAGATAGAAAGCCGGACGAAACGGAACCTTTCTCTGCCTTGGCGTTCAAAATCGCGAACGACCCGTTTGTCGGAAACATTATGTTCGTCCGCATATTTTCAGGAAAACTTTCTTCCGGTTCCTATATATACAATTCTTCCAAAGACAAACGCGAACGCGTCGGCCGCATGTTGCTGATGCATTCCAACAACCGCGAAGAAATCAAAGAAGCGACCGCTGGCGACATTGTCGTTTTGGTGGGTCTGAAAGAAACCATCACGGGCGACACCCTGTGCGACGAAGCAAAGCCGATTATTCTGCAGCGCATACATATTCCGGACCCGGTTATGTCCATCGCCATCGAACCTAAATCCAAAGCCGACATTGAAAAAATGGCGCTGGGATTACAGGCCTTGGCAAAGGAAGACCCGTCGTTCCGCGTGTCCGTCGACCAGGAATCCGGCCAGACAATTCTGTCGGGCGTCGGCGAATTGCATTTGGAAATTCTGGTGGACCGTTTGCTGCGCGAATTCAAAGTCGAAGCCAGCACGGGCGAGCCGCGCATCGCATACCGCGAAGCGTTCGGCCGCGCGGTCAACAAAGAATATACTCATAAAAAACAATCCGGCGGTTCGGGTCAATACGCCCAGGTGAAAATCGAATTCACGCCGCTTGAACCCGGCGCGGGATACGAATTCGAAAACAAAATCGTCGGCGGCACAATTCCGCGCGAATATATCCCCGGCGTGGAAAAAGGATTAAGAATCGCCCAGAACAGCGGCACCATGCTGGGCTATCCGACCGTAGATTTCAAGGCAACTCTGACAGACGGCAAATACCACGAAGTAGATTCGAACGTTCTTTGCTTTGAAATAGCGGCCCGCGCTTGCTTCCGCGAAGCAATGCAAGAGTCGAAACCGAAACTGATGGAACCAATTATGAAGGTTTCGGTCACAACCCCGGACGAATATACCGGCGATATCATCGGCGACATGAATTCCAGGCGCGGCCAAATCAACGGCATGAAGATGGAATTCGGAAACCAGGTTATCGAAGCCTATATACCGCTGGCCAATCTGTTCGGATATGTCAAAACCTTGCGCTCTTTGTCCCAGGGCAGGGCGAATCCCTATATGGAACTTTCCCATTATTCGGACGTGCCGCAGAATGTCGTGGACGAAGTGATTAAAAAACACAACAAATAAACAAAACACAAACCAAAGCAGCCAAAGGAGAAAACAATGGCAAAAGAAAAGTTCGTAAGAAGCAAACCGCACGTCAACGTTGGCACAATCGGCCACGTCGACCATGGTAAAACTACACTGACCGCGGCCATCGTGCATTATTATGGCGTCGGCAGCGATAAAAACAAAGGCGTGACCGAAATCGACAACGCCCCGGAAGAAAAAGCGCGCGGCATAACGATTAACACCAGCCACGTCGAATACGAAACCGAAAACCGCCACTATGCGCACGTCGACTGTCCGGGACACGCCGACTATGTTAAAAACATGATTACGGGCGCGGCCCAAATGGACGGCGCGATTCTGGTTTGCGCGGCCACCGACGGCCCGATGCCCCAGACGCGCGAACACGTTCTGCTGGCCCGCCAGGTCGGCATCGGCAAAATCGTCGTCTTCCTTAACAAATGCGATTTGGCCCAGGACGAAGAATTGTTGGAATTGGTCGAAATGGAATTGCGCGAACTGCTGTCCGCCAACGGATTCGACGGTGCGAACACCCCGATTATCCGCGGTTCCGCAGTGTCCGCCGTCGAAGGCAAATCCGACGGTCTGGGCAAGGAAGCCATCGACAACCTGATGAACGCGCTGGATACCTTTATCCCGACGCCGGAACGCCCGGTTGAAAAACCGTTCCTGATGCCGGTCGAAGACGTGTTTTCGATCACCGGCCGCGGAACCGTCGTTACCGGCCGCGTCGAAACGGGTATCATCAAAGTCGGCGAAGAAGTTGAAATCGTCGGCCTGCGCCCGACAACCAAAACGACCGTCACGGGCGTCGAAATGTTCCGCAAACTGCTGGACCAGGGCGAAGCCGGGGACAATGTCGGATTGCTGTTGCGCGGCACGAAAAAAGAAGACGTCGAACGCGGCCAGATTCTGTGCAAACCGGGTTCCATCCAACCGCACACCGACTTTGAAGCAGAAGTTTATATTCTGACCAAAGACGAAGGCGGCCGCCACACGGCGTTCTTCAGCAACTATCGTCCCCAGTTCTATTTCAGCACCACGGACGTTACCGGAACAATCGAATTGCCGAAAGACAAAGAAATGGTCTTGCCGGGCGACAATGTGCGCATCACAGTTAAACTGATCGCGCCGATCGCCATGGACGAAGGCCGCCGCTTTGCCATCCGCGAAGGCGGACGCACGGTCGGTTCGGGTGTTGTTGCGAAAATAGTGAAATAATTAGGCACTGGGCATTGGGCACTGGTAACTAGTGCCTAGTGCCCAACGCCTGCGAGCAAAGCGAGCAAATAATGGTACCATCATCGAAAATTCGCATAAAATTGACGGCATTCGACCATCGCGTGCTGCAATCGTCTGTGGAAGAAATTGTAAAGGCCGCAAAGCGCACGGGCGCCGACGCGAACCTGGTTCCTTTGCCGACACGAATTCAAAAATTTACGGTCAACCGTTCGCCCCACGTGAATAAAAAATCACGCGAACAATTCGAAATCCGCAATCACAAGCGGCTGGTCGATATTGTTAACCCAACCCCTCAGACAGTGGATGCCCTGATGAAGTTGGATTTGGCGTCCGGCGTTGACGTGAAAATCAAATTGTAATAAAAGGCACAAAAATGAAACGTTCGGGATTGATAACGAAAAAAATTGGCATGACGCGCCTGTTCGACGAAGCAGGCGTGGCGCACGGCGTCACGGTGCTTTCCGTCGGCGATTGCGCGGTCATCGGCAACCGCACGGCCGATAAAAACGGATACGTCGCGGTCCAGATCGGATTCCAGGAAGCCAAAGACAAACATGTCAACAAACCCCAATTGGTCGCGGCGAAAAAGACGGGCGTGAAAGCGTATCGCAAAGTCGTTGAATTCCGCGTTTCCGAAGATTGCTTGATTCCCGTCGGAACATCTTTGTCCGCGGGGCATTTCATTTCCGGCCAGATGGTCGACGCGCAATCGACGTCAAAGGGCAAAGGTTTCCAAGGCGCGATGAAACGCCATAACTTTTCGGGATTGGAAGCGTCGCACGGCGTTTTGAAAGCGCACCGCAGTTTGGGCGGCACGGGTATGCGCGAATGGCCGGGTCGCGTGTTCAAGGGCAAAAAGATGGCGGGACAGATGGGCAACGAAACCGTCACCGTCCAGAATTTGAAAGTATTCGGCATAAACGAAGAAGACAACCTGATTTATGTGACCGGTTCCGTTCCGGGCGCAAACGGAACGTTCGTACTGGTTACGGACGCGGTAAAGAAAGACCATAAAGATTTGCCGGTGCCGACAAAGTCGGCGGTCGAAAGCCAAAAGCCGGAAGTCGAAGAAGTGAAAGAAGAAGTTACAGCCGAACCGGCCGCAGAAGAAGCGCCGGCGGTTGAAAACGCAACCACCGACACAGCCACGGAACAGGGTGAATAATCATGCAGATTGACATTATAAATTTTGACGGAAAAGCGGTCGGCAAAATCGAACTGGCCGACGACATTTTCGGAATAGAGCCGCGCGCGGACATACTGCACCGCGTCGTTACCTGGCAGCGCAACAAAGCGCGCGCCGGAACGCACAAAGTGAAAACGGTTTCCGACATCACCGGTTCCAGCCGCAAAATGATTAAACAAAAAAAGACCGGAAACGCGCGCCAGGGCGAAAGATTCAACGTCCACATGCGCGGCGGCGCGGTCGTGCACGGGCCGGTTGTGCGTTCGCATGAAACGGAACTGCCGAAAAAAATCCGCGTGCTGGGACTTAAAATGGCGCTTTCGTCAAAGGCAAAGAACGGAACGCTGATTGTCATAGATTCCGAAAAGGTCGCCGCCGCGAAAACCGGCGTCATGGCGAAATCTTTGGGAAAACTGAAACTGTCGAACGCTTTGTTCGTCGGCGCGGATGCGATAGACGGCAACTTTAAAAAATCCGTCGCGAATATTCCGCATATCGACGTTCTGCCGACAATCGGTCTGAACGTCCAGGATATACTGAAACATAATAATTTGGTCTTGACCAAAGACGCGGTTGCGGCTGTTGGAAAAAGGCTTGGATAAAAAGGATAATGACATGAGCGAATACAAATATGATTTGGGTAAAGGCATCGCGCAACCCGTGGGCGAGTGCAAAAAATCCAAAGTACATGACAATCTGTTTTTCCAGCATTATAAAATCATTGTGGGTATGGACGAATCGTTCACCATGAGAATGGTCGAGATTTTTGAAATTATGAAAGAATACCTGGTGAAAGAAGGCAAAGAGGCTATAACCTTGTGGCCGATAGGAATTGGCCCCAAACCGCGCCGGGGCGAAAAATTCGATTCCGTCCCGACACAATTTGAATTGACGTTCAAAATAATCCGGAACCAGAAAATACAACATCAGAAAGCATAAGGCGCAGACATGGCAGAAAAGAAAGTAAAAGAGATGAAGAAAATAACGGCGACGGCGGGAATGTTTGACGTCCTGCAACGGCCGATTATTTCGGAAAAGTCTGCAAAACTGGCGGAAGCGGGCGGACTGGCGTTCGAAGTCGACATGCGCGCGACCAAAAAAGACGTTGCGCGCGCAATCCAGGCGATATACAACGTCGCGCCGAAATCGGTCAACATTGTTGTCGCGAAAGGCAAAACGAAAACTTTCAAGGGACGCGCCGGAACGCAAAAGGCGGTCAAAAAGGCGTACGTCACATTGAAAGCGGGTGAAAAAATCGAAATCGCAACGGCATAATTCGTTTCCCGTTTTCCGTTTCCCGTTTATCGGGAATAGTATGGAAAACGGCAAACGGCAAACGGTAAACGAGAAGAAACATGGCACTTAAACAATATAAACCTAATACTCCTGGAATGCGCGGACTTGTGCTGGTTGACCGCAGCGAGCTGCACAAAGGCGCGCCGGAAAAGTCATTGACCGTTGGAATGAAGTCCAAGGGCGGCCGCAACAATTTCGGACACGTCACCGTTCCGCACCAGGGCGGCGGACACAAGCGCCGCTATCGCCTTGTCGATTTCAAACGCGCGAAAAAGGACATGCCGGCGACGGTCTTGCGTCTGGAATACGATCCGAACCGCACCGCGTTCATCGCGCTGGTCGAATACAAGGACGGCGAAAAATCGTACATCATCGCGCCGCGCAAACTGGCGGTCGGCGATGTCGTGGTTTCCGCAAATTCCGCGGACATCAAACCGGGCAACTGCATGCCTTTGAAAAACATGCCGATCGGAACCATGGTTCACAACGTCGAAATGAAACCGGGCGCCGGCGGACAATTGGCGCGCAGCGCCGGATGCTATGCCCAGCTGATGGGTAAAGACGGCGTGTACGCGCAAATAAAAATGAATTCGGGCGAACTGCGCAAGGTTCATTCGGACTGCGCGGCGACCGTCGGCAGCGTTTCCAACCCGGATCAACGCAACGTCAATCTGGGCAAGGCGGGCCGCAAGCGCTGGATGGGCATCCGTCCGACGACGCGCGGTATAGCGATGAACCCGGTCGACCACCCGATGGGCGGCGGAAACGGAAAATCCAAAGGCCATACGCCCGTGTCCCGCACTGGTGTGCCGTCAAAGGGATACCGCACGCGCAAGAATAAATTGACTTCGAAATTCATAATTCGAAGCCGGCATTTGAATAAGAAGAAATAAGGAATAAGAAAATGGCACGTTCAGTCTGGAAGGGTCCGTATGTTCACCCCAGCGTCTTGAAAAAAGCCGCGAAAGCGAACGAAACAAACGACCGCAAACCGATCAAGACCTGGTCGCGGGGCAGCACCATCGTACCGATGATGGTCGGTCTGACGTTCGATGTGCACAACGGGCACAAATTCATCCCCGTGCTGATTGTCGAAGACATGATCGGGCACAAGCTGGGCGAATTCGCGCCGACGCGCACGTTCAAGGGCCATGCCGCGAATAAAAAAGCGGCGACGGCGAAAAAACCGGCCGCAAAGAAATAAGGGTATTGCGATATGACGACAAGACGTTACAACTTAAAAGACAACCAGGCGCGCGCGTTCAACAAAATGATCCGCGTCAGCCACCAGAAACTTGGCCTGGTAATCGACACCGTCCGCGGGTTGCCCGCGTCGCGCGCGGTCGATGTGTTAAAGTTTTCCAAAAAACGCTGTGCCGGCGAAGTTCTTAAAACATTGCTGTCCGGAATCGCGAATGCGGAAAACAATCACAAACTGGCCGCCGACACGCTGTATGTGAAAGAAATCTGGTGCGGCAAGGCGATTGTGATGAAACGCATAATGCCGAAAAAACAGGGAATGGCGCACAGAATCGAAAAACCGTTTTCCAATTTGACCATTATTTTGGAATCGGGCGCGCCCGCCAAATCCGAAAAAGCGGCGGCAAAAGCGGAAAAGAAAGAAACGAAAAAAGAAACAAAAAAGAAATAACTAGTCGAAAGTCGTAAGTCGAAAGTCGAAAGAATAAAAATCTGACGACTATAGACTGCAGACTTTAGACTGCGAACGAAGTGAGTAAAAAATGGGACAGAAAGTATCGCCAGTTGCATTCAGAGAGTTTATCAATAAAACTCCGGATTCGCGCTGGATGGCGTCAAAGAAAGATTATCCCGTACTGGTGCTGGAAGATGATAAAATCCGCAAGTACTTGGAAAAAAAGCTGGCCAAGGCGGGACTTGCAAAGGTTGTCATCGAACGCTTTGCGAAAAAGGTCGTCGTGACCGTACACACCAGCCGCCCGGGCATGATTATCGGCAAAAACGGCGCCGATATCGAAGCCTTGCGCAACGCCATTAAAAAACTGGTAAAGAACGACCAGGTCGTCGTGAATATTTACGAAGTCCGCCGTCCGGATACCAACGCGATTTTGACGGCCAAGGGAATAGCCCAGCAGATCGAAGGCCGCGTGTCTTTCAAGCGCGCCATGAAAAAAGCGGTTCAGAATTCCATCAAAGCCGGCGCCAAGGGTATAAAGGTCATGTGTTCCGGTCGCCTTAACGGCGCGGAAATCGCCCGCACCGAACAGGTCCGCGAAGGCCAGATTCCGCTGCACACTTTGCGCGCGGACATCGACTATGCGTCGGTCCAGGCTAAAACCACATACGGCGTCATCGGCGTAAAGGTTTGGATTTATACCGGCGATGTCGTGAACAAAGACAAACTGGCCAGCGAAATGGCCCGCCCGACGGAATACGCCGGAACGACGGAAAAGGGCATAGGTCATAGGGCATAAGGCATATCAATATGCGCTTGTGCGAAACAACGAAATAAAAAAAGGAACAGAATAAGAACATAAGTTTTTTTTAAGACAGACGGCGAACTATCTATGCCTTATGCCTTATGCCTTATGCCTTATTTTGCGAACAAAGTGAGCAAAAAATGTTAATGCCGACAAAGACAAAGTTTAAAAAACAACACAAAGGCCGCATACACGGCAACGCGAAGGGCGGGTCCGAACTGTCGTTCGGGTCGTTCGGCCTGAAAGCTATGTCGCCGGAACGCGTGACCGCGCGCCAGATAGAGGCCGCGCGCCGCGCAATCACGCGCCACATGCGCCGCCAGGGGCGTCTTTGGATACGCGTTTTCCCGGATGTCCCGGTCACCAAAAAACCGGCCGAAGTCCGAATGGGCAAAGGAAAAGGTTCCGTCGAATATTGGATCTGCCGCGTAAAACCGGGCCGCATAATGTTCGAACTGGACGGCGTGAAACCCGAAATGGCGACGGAATGCATGCGGCTGGCCGCGGCCAAGCTGCCGGTGCGCACAAAGATAGTCGAACGCAAGGCGAATTAATTTGGAAAGTAAATGGAGTATATTATGGTGATACAGGTGGATAATTATAATATAGATGTTAGAACCTATCCGGATGCCAAGTGGTATAACAGCTTTGGGCACGTGAGACTTTTCGCTGTTTTCGACGACAACGTGCACTGGGAAAAAATTCAGAACGCGTTGTATGCGGCGCTGAAAAAAAATACCCCGCCGGTTGAAAAAATAGAACCCAGAAAACATTCGTTGTCGGGGAAAAGCAGAGTATATGAAGTGGTCTTTAAAGATGCAAAATCTAAACAAATAGGTGCTTGAAATGGCAGAAAAGAAAGTTACAAAAGAAGCAAAAACGGACAACGCCGCGTTAAGCGCGGAAGCGTTGCAGTCGAAACTGGTCGATTTGAAAAAGAACGCTATGAACCTGCGGTTCCAGCATGCGGCCGGACAGCTGCCAAAGACTCATGAAATACGCAAAAACCGCCGCGAAATCGCACGCGTGAAAACGGCCATCACCGCCGGAAAAAAATAACGAGGAAAAAATGCCAAGACGTATACTGCAAGGAAATGTGGTCAGCACCAAAAACGACAAAACCGTCGTCGTCGAAGTAGTGCGCAAAATCCGCCACCCGCTTTATGGAAAATTCGTGAAACAGAACAAGAAATATAAAGCGCACGACGAAAACAACGAATACAAAACCGGCGAAATCGTGGAAATTATCGAACACCGCCCGATTTCAAAAACCAAGGCCTGGGTCGTCAAAGGACGCGTCGGCGTCGCCAAAGACACAAGCGTCGAAGCATAAGATAGAGGATAAAATGATTCAGACAGAAACAAGATTGAAAGTCGCGGACAATTCCGGCGCAAAAAGCTGTATGTGCATCAAAGTGCTGGGCGGTTCCCATCGCCGGTACGCGTCCGTCGGCGATAAAATCGTGGTGTCCATCAAGGAAGCGATACCGCGCGGCAAGGTTCAAAAGGGGACGGTCCAGCGCGCCATCATCGTGCGCACCAGCTATCCTGTGAAACGCGCGGACGGGTCGATTATACGGTTTGACGACAACGCCGTCGTTCTGATTAACAAAAATAATTTCGAACCCATCGGGACCCGCATATTCGGACCCGTGGCCCGCGAAGTCCGCCGCAAATACGATGTCCAGAAAATCGTATCGCTGGCGCCAGAAGTATTGTAAGAGGTGAAAAGATGAAGATTAAAAAAGGCGACGAAGTCATAGTCATCACGGGAAAATACAAAGGCGCAAAGGGCAAGGTCTTGGAATCGCGCCCGACGGAATCGCGCGTTGTGGTCGCGGGCGTCAACCGCACGAAACGCCACATAAAGCCGACCCAGGACAAGCCGGGACATATAAAGGACGTCGAAGGCGCGATACATGTGTCGAATGTCGCTTTGCTTGATCCGAAAACGAAAAAGGCGACCCGCGTCGGGTATAAGCTTGACGGTGCGCGAAAAGTCCGCATCGCAAAGAAAAGCGGAATGGAAATATAACAGAGGTAACAAAATGCAAAGCAGATTGCGTGAAATTTATGAAAAGAAAGTCGTGCCGGAATTAAAAAAAGAATTCGGATACAAAAACGATATGCAGGTGCCAAAGCTTTCGAAAATCGTCCTGAACATGGGCGTTGGGGACGCCGCCGCCGATAAAAAGAAACTGGAATCGGCGTTAAGCGACATAACGGCGATATCGGCCCAAAAGCCGGTCGTGACAAAAGCGAAGAAATCCATCGCGACATACCGTCTGCGCGAAGGCCAGGCTATCGGTTGCAAAGTGACCCTGCGCGGAAAACGCATGTACGATTTCCTGGACAAACTGGTCGTCATCGCGCTGCCGCGTATAAAAGACTTTCACGGATTGTCGAAATCCAAATTCGACGGCAATGGAAATTACGCTTTCGGAATAAAGGAACACCTGATATTCCCGGAAATTTCCGTCGATAAAATCGAATCGATCCGCGGCATGGACATCGTTGTCGCGACAACCGCGAAAACAGACGACGAGGCAAGGTCATTGCTGACCAAATTGGGCCTGCCGCTGGTATTGAAATAAAATAAGGAAAACAAAATGGCAAAACTGGCATTGATAAACAAACAGGAACGGCGCAAAAAAATGGTCGCGAAATATGCGAAAAAGCATGACGCGATAAAGGCGAAGATGTCCGTCAATTCTACCCCCGAAGAAAGGATAGATGCGATGAAAAAACTGGCAAAAATGCCGCGCAACGCAAATAAAACGCGTCTGCACAACCGTTGCGGCATAACGGGCCGCGCGCGCGGGTTTTCGCGCCTGTTCGGGCTTTGCCGCCAACAGGTCCGCACGCTTGCCGGCGAAGGCAAGCTGCCGGGCGTCAGAAAGTCGTCATGGTAATTTATGGTTTATGATTTCTGATTTATGATTTTTTAATCCAATTAAATCCGAAATCAGAAATCCGAAATCAGAAATAAAAGAGGTACACAATATGTCACTTACACATCCAATCGGAGATATGCTGACCAGAATCCGCAACGGACAGAACGCGGGGCACGAATCCGTGCGCGCACCGGCGTCGCGCCTGCGCGAATCCGTGCTGTCGGTTTTGAAAGAAGAAGGATACATTAACGATTTCCGCCGCGAAGAAATCGGCAAGGGGCGTTTCGACATTGTCGTCGATTTGAAATACGTCGGGGGCGAAGGCGCGATACAGGAAATTTCCGTCGTATCGAAACCGGGCCGCCGCATGTATTCCGGCGCGCAGAAAATGCCGCGCGTCATGAACGGACTTGGCATATCCGTCGTATCGACGCCGCTGGGCGTCATGACCGACCACAAGGCGCGCATAGCCAACGTCGGCGGCGAAGTCTTGTGCAGGGTGATATAAGAAAATAAAAAGGTAAAAAAATGTCAAGAGCAGGCAAATATCCGGTTGAAATAAAAGACGGCGTCAGCATTGAAGCCGGCACTGATGCGTTGATCGTAAAAGGGCCCAAAGGGGTTCTGTCGGTTCGTCTGGACACTAAAAACGCCGGGCTGGTCGATGTGAAAATCGAAGGCGCGCAGGTCGTCGTCACACCGAAAGACGCGGACGACAAAGATTCCCGCACAATGTGGGGAACGATGACCCGCAACATCAAGGCGGCGGTCGAAGGCGTGACGGTCGGATTTTCCAAAGAGCTGAACATGAAGGGCGTCGGATTCCGCGCGTCCGTAAAGGGCAAGGATTTGGTGCTGATAGCGGGCTTTTCGCACGATGTCGTGATGCCGATTCCCGAAGGGTTGACCGTCGAGGTAAAACCGGTCGAAGCGGGGCTTGTGCCGCTGGTCGTGTCCGGCACAGACAAAAACATGGTCGGGCAATTTTCGGACAAAATCCGCAAGGTCCGCAAACCGGAACCGTACAAAGGCAAAGGCATATTCTATAAGGGCGAAAAGATACATCGCAAAGAAGGCAAAAAGAAATAATAGTTAAACGAAGGTAAACAAAATGGCAAAACATTTAACCACCGAAGAAAGAAGAGTGCTTTCAAATCGCGGAGAGCTGAAACGCAAAAACCCGGGCAAAGTCCGCCTGTCGGTTTTCCGCAGCGCAAAGCATATTGAAATCCAGGCTATCGACGATACAAAGGGGCGTACTTTGTGCGCCGCGTCAAGCAAAGAAAAAGATTTCAAGGCCAAAGGGCATAATGTCGCCGCCGCGGAACTGGTTGGGAAAAATTTCGCGGAACGCGCAAAGAAAGCCAAACTGGGCGACGTCTATTTCGATCGCGGCGGATACAGATATCACGGTCGCGTAAAAGCGTTGGCGGATGCCGCGCGGACGGGCGGATTGAAATTCTAATTACGATAAAAAGGTAAAAAAATGGCAAGATTCGAAGATAAAAAATTGCAGAACGCGGACGCCGGATTGGTCGACAAACTGGTGTCGATAAACCGTGTTTCCAAAACTGTAAAGGGCGGGCGCAATATGTCGTTCTCTGCGCTGGTCGTTGTCGGCGACAAGGCCGGCCGCATAGGATTCGGCAAAGGCAAGGCGCTGGAAGTCCAGTCGGCCGTGCAAAAGGCGACGAAGGCCGCGAAAGCCAAAATGGTGCGCGTGCCGCTGAAAGAGGGCCGCACATTGCATCACGACGTCGAATCCAAATACGGCGCGGGCAGGGTTGTCATACGCAGCGCGTCCGCCGGAACGGGAATCATCGCGGGCGGCGCATTGCGTGCGGTGTTCGAATGTCTGGGCGTCCAGGATGTGGTCGCGAAATCCCAGGGTTCCAACAATCCGCATAATATGGTGCGCGCCGCATTCCAGGCTTTCGGTAAAATGAATTCGCCGAAATCGGTCGCCGCGCGCCGCGGCAAACCGGTCGCGGAAATCATCGCGGGACGCGATGGAAAAGATAAAACTGCAGATAAAGCGGAATAATATAGTCGAGAGTCGAGAGTCGAAAGTCGAAAGAAAATAAATCCAACGACTATAGACTTGCTACTTTAGACTGTGAACAAAGTGAGCAAAAAATGGCAAAAGTAACAGTCAGACAAGTCAAAAGCAACATCGGTCGCCCGGAATCGCAAAGAAAAATCTTGGCCGCGCTGGGGCTGGGCCGCATTGGCAAAAAGAAAGAACTGACGGATTGTCCGCCCGTTCGCGGAATGATCGCAAAGGTGAAACACCTTATCGTCGTGGAATAAAAAAAAAGAGAGCATAAAATGAAGCTGAACGCACTTATGGATAATTTCGGCGCGCGCAAAAAAATAAAGCGCGTTGGCCGCGGAATGGCATCCGGAACCGGCAAAACGGCCGGACGCGGACACAAAGGCGACAAAGCGCGCAGCGGGTCGAAGAACAACGCCACGTTCGAGGGCGGACAGACTCCGTTTTTCCGCCGTCTGCCAAAGGTTGGATTCAGCAATCTGTTTGCGAAAAAATACGCGACAATCAATCTGGGCGATATCCAGAAATTTATCGACGCGAAACGCATAGACGCAAAGAAAGAAATTTCTATCGATTCCCTTTTGTCCGACAAAATTTTGAACCGCAAATTTGATGGCTTGAAAATTCTGGCAAAGGGCGAAATCAAGGTGCCTGTCAATATCATTGCGGTCAAATGGTCCGCGGCGGCGCTGGAAGCCGTGACGAAAGCGGGCGGAACGATAAAAGACGGTAAATAAAACAAAAAAGAGGGGGCGGCAATGAAGAACAAAATAATAACAGCGGCAATAGCTTTCATAATCGGCGTCGGCGCGGGCTTTGTTTTGTCCGGCAAAAAACCGGTCGCATCCGAACAGGCGACATGCCATGATTACAACGTCTTGCGGTCGTTCACCGACAGCAACCGGGTCATCGCCGAAGGCCCCAGGGGCGATTTCCTGACCAGGATAAAGGCCACCCCGGAACTGATAGCCATCGCGAACAAACAAAGGACGGTGCAATTCCTGTCGATTGAAAATCCGATGCAGTATATAAGAGAAGGATACGTGCTGATAAACACAATTCCCTATAACGCCATGAAAGAAAGCGGATACGAAGAGATGATGGAAAGAGGATGTCACACGCGCGTATTTTATGGCACCGCGGAAGATATGATTGACGGCGAAATGTACGCAGTGGAACTTTGCGAGAGATAAAATATGAAACACATAACCGAAACCTTCGCCAAAATGTCGGATCTGCAGAAACGGATACTGTTCACTCTGTTCGCGCTGGTCATTTACCGCGTCGGGTCGTTTATCCCGCTGCCGGGCGTCAATGCTTCGGCGGTCGTGCATTTGTTCCAGGGCGATTCCGGAATGATGGGAATGTTCGACGCTTTTTCCGGCGGGTCGCTGTCGCGTATGTCCGTTTTGGCGCTTAACATTTTCCCGTACATTTCCGCGTCCATCGTTATCCAGCTGTTGACCACGACGTCGAAATCCTTGTCCGAATTGCGGAAAGAGGGCGAATCCGGCCGCATCAAAATCAACCAATACACGCGCTATCTGGCGGTCGGCCTGTGCGTCGTCCAGGGTTACGCGGTTGCAAAGGGTCTTTCCGCCATGGCGCCGGTAAACGGCGTGCCGGCGGTTATCAATCCGGGATTTTTCTTTGAAGTTTCAACCATAATCGCGCTGGTCGGCGGCACCACGTTCGTCATGTGGCTGGCCGAACAGATTACCGCGCGCGGCATAGGCCAGGGCGCGTCCCTGCTTATCATGGCCGGAATTATCGCCGAGGTTCCGAACGGAATAATGAAAGTGTTCAGCCTGGGCAGCGTCGGTCAGGTATCGCCCGCGATGATTGCGCTGATAATCGGGTTTGTCGTCGGCATAATCGCGCTGATTGCGTTTATGGAACAGGCCCAGCGCCGGATTCAAATAATGTATCCGCGCCAGGCGATGGCCGGCGGCGCGCAGACCGCGAATTCTTCGTATCTGCCGCTGAAAATCAACATGTCCGGCGTTATGGGACCGGTGTTCGCGTCAAGCATAATGATGCTGCCCGCTTTTATAATGCGGTTTCTGCCGACGGACGCGCTGTGGGCGCAGCGTATCATGGCGTTCTTTACATACGGAACGATATCATATATGATTTTGTTCACGTTCCTGATTGCGTTCTTTGCGTTTTTCCAAACGGCGGTCGTGTTCAATTCCGAAGAAACCGCGAACAATTTGAAAAACGCGGGCGGTTATATTCCGGGCGTGCGGCCGGGCGAACAGACAATGAAATTTCTTGACGATATCGTGTCGCGCGTGACGGGTATCGGCGTGCTTTATCTGATTGTCATTTGCGTGGTGCCGATTGTTCTGAACACTCATTTCGGGATGCCGGTTGTTATCGGCGGAACTTCGGTTTTGATTATCGCGGGCGTGGTGATGGACACCGCGACCCAGGTGCAGTCCTATCTTGTGGCGCGGCAATACGCCAGCGTTATAAAAAAGGCGAATAAAAAGAGTAGATTTAGAGTATAATCGTTTTCCGTTTTCCGTTTACAGTTTACCGTGAATGGAAGGCGAGCCAAGAAAATTTGACTTTTTTGCAAGAAGATATAAAATTGGTCGACTTTTACGGAAAACGGTAAACGGAAAACGGTAAACGACAAAGGAAAAACAAAATGGCACGTATCGCTGGCGTTAACATACCCACGGAAAAGCGCGTTGAAATCGCGCTGCAATATATTTACGGAATCGGTCCGACGCGGGCCGCGCAGATTGTAAAGGCCCTTAAATTCAAGGATTCTTTGCGCGCAAAGGATTTGACCGACACCGATATTATAAACATATCGAATTACATCGAAGAAAATTTCAAAGTCGAAGGCGACGTCCGCCGCGAAGTTCAGATGAACATCAAACGCCTGCAGGACTTGAAAGCGTATCGCGGAATCCGTCACCGCAACCGCCTGCCGGTGCGCGGCCAGCGTACCCAGACAAACGCCCGCACGCGCAAAGGAAAACGCGTCGTCGTGGCCGGATCGGCATCAAAGGGAAAATAACGTTTTCCGTTTTCCGTTTCCCGTTTACCGGGATTGTTGCGGAAAACGATAAACGATAAACGGTAAACGAGGAAAACAATGGCAGTAAAATCAACCAAGAAAAAAGTTATAAAGAAAATCGCGCACGGGACCGCGCACGTCCTGGCGACGATGAACAACACCCGCATCACAATCACGGACGCGTCCGGCGCGGTGCTGTGCTGGGCCACCGCCGGCGCCAATAATTTCAAGGGTGCGAAAAAATCGACCCCGTACGCCGCGACCATCGTTGCGGAACAAATCGCCAAAAAAGCCCAGGAACACGGCATGAAAACCGTCGATGTTCTGATGCGCGGAATCGGTTCCGGCCGCGAATCCGCCGTGCGCGGATTGTCCAATTCCGGACTGATTGTCCAGGCGATTACGGACACGACGCGCATACCGCACAACGGGTGCCGCCCGAAAAAGGCGCGCCGCGCGTAAAAAATTGAACTCAGTGAAAATAATAAACTAAACTGAAAGGAAGAATGATGATTGAAAAAAACTGGATGTCTTTAATTAAACCGAAAAAACTGCATATAAAAATAGACGAACACAATCCCAACGTCGCGGTATTGACTGCGGAACCTTTGGAAAAGGGTTTCGGTTTGACCCTGGGCACGGCATTGCGCCGCGTCTTGCTGTCTTCGTTGCAGGGCTGTGCGCCGACGTCGATAAAAATCGACGGCATCCAGCATGAATTTTCATCCATACCGGGCGTCCGCGAAGACGTCACCGACATAGTATTGAACCTGAAAGGCGTGCATTTCAAATCCGCCGTTGATGGCGCGTCCAAGGCGCACCTGCGCGTCAAAGGCCCCGCCGTCGTCACCGCGGGCATGATTGAGGCCGGCGCGAATATAGAGGTTACGAACAAAGACCACGAAATCTGCAACCTGGACAAGGGCGCGTCGCTGGATATGGAAATCAATCTGGGATGCGGCCGCGGATATGTTCCGGCGTCGCAGAACCGCACCGAAAACACGGCGCTGGGCACTATACCGGTCGATTCGATTTATTCCCCGATATTGAACGTGGCGACCGCGGTATCCGAAACGCGCGTCGGGCAAAGCATGGATTACGATAAACTGGAAATGACCGTCAAAACCAACGGCTCTGTCACGCCCGAAGACGCCATCGCTTACGCGGCGCGCATTCTGACGGACCAGCTGAACGTGTTTATTAATTTCGAAGACCCGGCCGCGATGCAGTTGCCGGCCGAAGACGAAAAGCAGAAAGAAGCGCTGCCGTTCGATCCGAAATTGCTGAAACATGTCGACGAATTGGAACTGTCCGTCCGCGCGAACAATTGTTTGAAAAACGACAAAATAAACTGGCTGGGCGAATTGGTGCAAAAGACCGAAAACGACATGCTGAAAACGCCGAATTTCGGACGGAAATCTTTGAACGAAATAAAAGCGCAGCTGGAAGCCATGGGTCTGGGCCTGGGTCTGGAAGTGCCGGGCTGGCCGCCGGAAAATATTGCGGAATTGGCTAAAAAGTATGAGGATCCCTATAAATAATTATAGGTTACAAATGTGTTGCTGAATTGATTTCAGGACATATTTTCAATTAACCCCGAAAGGGCAAAGACGCAAAAGGAGCGCAAGATGAGACATCAGATAAAAGGCAGAAAGTTCAACCGCGACCACAGTGCAAGAAAGGCATTGTTCCAAGGTTTGGCAAAAAACTTGATTGAACGCGAACAGATAAAGACGACATTGCCGAAAGCAAAAGACTTGCGCGGCGTCGTTGAAAAAATGATTACGCGCGCAAAGGTCGATACCGTTGCGAACCGCCGCCTGGTCGCCGCCGAATTACAAGACGCCGCGTTGGTAAAAAAACTGTTTACGGTTTTGGGTCCGCGTTACAAAGACCGCCCGGGCGGATACACCCGCGTTCTGCGCGCCGGATTCCGTTATGGCGACGCCGCGCCGATGGCGATTATCGAACTGGTCGATCGCGACCCGGCCGCAAAGGCGAACCCTGCATCCGTAAAGGGCGATGTAAAGGCCGACAAAAAAGAATCGAAAGCCGCAAAAGCGTCGACAAAGGTTCGTCGCGAAACGGCCCCCGCCGCCAAGACGTCGGGCGCGAACAAGGAAGTTGCGGTAAAACGCCGCGCGACCGGTAAATAAAGTCGGGCACATTTATCCCCGTCATTGCGAGGAAGAAAAACACGGCCGTTATCGGCCGTGTTTTTCTGACGAAGCAATCCAGTCAAATAGAGTGCGCCAGCAAAGCTGGCGCGACAATACGCTGGATTGCCGCGTCGCGTTTGCAAACACTTCGCGTCAGACAAACGCTCCTCGCAATGACGGGTTGGTGTGATGACGGGCTTTGAATTCCAGGGCGGTTTTTTTACCTATATCATGCCCGCCTTTGTGCGTGATATAATCCGCGTATGAAATCAGATACAACAATATATTTTAATCCGTCGTGTCCGTATTGCCATATGGCATTGGAATTCTTTGCATCCGAATTGCCCGACGTTCGTTTGAACAAAATAGAACTGAACGGCGGTCCCGGCAAGAATCATGACAAGTTTATGGCCGCGCTGAACGAATGCGGTTTTGAATCGACGGGGATTCCGCTGATTATCGCCGGCGGAAAATGTTTCCAGGGATTCGGCCCGGACACCGGCCGCGAAATAAAACACGCAATCGGCGGAAAATAAAAATTACATGGACGGGAATCGTAGGGGCGTATTGCATACGCCCCAAAATATTTCAACAAATTCATAACTTGTTTTGTGCTGGTATTATGAGGGGCGTATGCAATACGCCCCTACAAAGGGCGCGAATACGCGCCCCTACTGTTTACATCGCCAATCTTTCCGTAGTGACCCGCGGTTCATGGAACGCGGTACATACTGTGCCATGGAATGACTGTGTGGTGCTTGTTTTTTTGCTGCCGCCGCCAAACAAATTAAATCCGCCACCACCACAATTTCCTATATGCAGAACCCCACCGTTGCCACAAGACTTTGAAGTACTGGTCGTAATGACCGCTTCCATACCTTTGCAACCCATCGTCGTTGTAGCTAGGGTGCATATGTCTTCTTCGGGACTGAACGATGCCGTAATGGATACCGATGCGGTCATGTTGCCATCACCATCCGTTACGACAAATTCACCTTTACCAGTGCTGGCTATACGCGCCAGATCTTCAAGTTTCGCACCGGGTAACGTAAACATTGTTCCGCCCTGGGTAAATCCAGCGGCAGTGTCGCCGAAACTTAAAAGCCCGGTCGAAAATTTTTCACAGCGTGGTTCGCCATCGGATGTCATGCCCCATTCTTCACATGCGGGCGATTGGGCACTTGACGCCATCATGTAACATTGCTGGGATTTTATTTCGCTGGTCGCGTCTTTGTTCGCCGTTGCCAGTAATTTATTAAACCGGCTGTTGTAATTTCTGTTCGCAATTTCCAGTCCCGAATTTATAATGTTCAATTTGAACGAATCCAGCAAGCGCGGAAACCGCTCGACCGTTCTGTTCGCGCCCGTGCGGACATTGCGCATATCGCGTCCGTTCACGCAAATATCCAATTGCGGGTCGTTAACCAGCAACGCGATTCTTTGTTCTATTCTGGAATTGACGGATATCAGCGATTGCTCTATGCGGGTCAGTATGGGACTGTTTTCGGCCAGACCGTCCGTCAACAGTCTGTCGATATACGCGTTGCTGTTCAATGCGAACGTGTCGCCGGTTGTGTCCAGTGCGACGCGTTGAAAACTCATCAATCCGGAAATTTGAAAATCCCCATCGGGCAGTTTTACGGAAAATAAAGAATCCGTCCCGAAATTCGCATCCACTGTTTCCGCAAAGTTAGGGCAAGACCCCAGGTCACCACAAACTTCTTGCATTCTGGCTTCGGCACGAGCCATACACTGCTGTAACAATTTATTATCGACGTTAAGGAGTATCCCCATAATGAGGTCATTGTAGCGACTTTCATCCATGATGCGTCCCTTATCTATACAAGAAACCATCCTTGACTGCGGGCACATCTGGAGTAAGGATTCCATGTCCAAACCGAAACAATTTGCATAGTCAGATCCGCATCTGTCCTGATGAGCCATGCAGGCCTTTACTTCCCTTGTGCAGGCGTTGTCCCGCATAGCGGCCATTCTGCGGACAATGAATCCCCAGATGGAATTGTTCGTGTCGGCCGTGTTTGTAACCGGGTCAACCGCGATACCACAGGCTTCCAATTGCGATTTGCAGATATACGCCATATTCCGCGGGTCCGTGATACACGCGTCGTATTGCGGTTCTTCGGCCTCTGGGTCAAATGTATCCGCGCATCCTTTGCGGAAACAATCCGAAACATTCGCGATGCAATTCTGGCGATTGTCGTTTTCTTGCAATATTTCCGCGGTCTTTACCACCGGCGCAATGTCGGTCAAAAAAACATCCCAAACGCGGTCTTTGACCGCAACGCATTGGTTTGTAATGCTTTCGCACAATGGTTTTTTCGCCATCAGCGTGTCGTACGAAGAAAGCGCAATTTCTATATATGTGGTGCCGGTTGCCGACGGAATGGACTTCATAGTCGCGGCGCGCCGGTTTCTGTTCTGGGCGGCATTCTGGGACGCCGCAATGCCCACGCATCCGGTGAAATCGTCACCGCATCCGCCGCGGTCGGCCATACAAGACCTGAACTCAAACACGCATTCGCCCAGGTCGAATTTGTTTTCCGTCTGGAAGACTTCCAGCGCGGCGGCGCGCAACGCACCCTGGGCCGCGCGCAATTTGTTTGCCGCGTCCGTATGACGCGCGCGCAAATCGTTTTCAAAAGCGCGGCAATCGGATGCTATCTGGGTTGTGTACAATGTTGTCAGCATAGTGCTGTCGCGGGTGCAATTCGGCGCCTGGTCCAGCAATCTGCCCATGCATATATCGCGCACGGTCGCATAAAGCGCATCGCCCGAACGGCCGGCCAGCGGGTCGTTGACATCGACCGCTATGCTTGCAAAAATATTGTCGTATTCCGTTCTGGATGCGTCAAAGTCGTCGAATATGGACATGTCCAGCGTTTTTCTGGCGGATTGTTCCGCCGTCTGCACCGGGTTTGTAACCTGGTTGACACGGTCCAACACATGCGACGCGTTGGCGCCCAGTTCTATGAATTCAACGCCTTCGGTGGCCAGGCGCAACGATTCGTCGTTCGCAATGCGGATTTGTTCCAGAATGTCGTTGAATCCGGCGTGCTTGTCACTGCACAAACAACGTCCACCGTTTTCATTCGGACCCATGCAAAAAGAATCCATACATCCGTTGAACAGTTCGCGGCAATCCTGGTCCACCAGGCCTGTGTTGCTGGCCGCGGCGGTAATCTGGGCCTTAGACCCTGCATTAACGGGTATTACGGCCGAACGTCCCGTCTGTACCGGGGCCGGCGTGACGGTTGCGGAACGCGCCGATACCGCCTGGGGCACGGCCACGGCACTGCGCGCCGCGGGTGCGCGCGTGGGCGCCTGGGCAGCGGGCGCATTTTGTGCGGGGGCGCCGCGCACGACGCGCGACGGCTGTGACTGTGCATGCGCCGAAACGGCTAAAAACAACCCGACAATTGCAAAAAGCGAAATTCTTTTCAAAACAAACCCTCTATTTTCCATATTA
Source organism: Alphaproteobacteria bacterium (assembly GCA_009782315.1). Lineage (GTDB taxonomy): Bacteria > Pseudomonadota > Alphaproteobacteria > Rs-D84 > Rs-D84 > WRKW01. The sequence continues at coordinate 53 of WRJH01000005.1, read as the reverse complement.
TTTTATCATAAATAGAAAATTCTTGAAAGTGGAAAATTTTTCGCGACCACGCA
>WRJH01000004.1 GCA_009782315.1 Alphaproteobacteria bacterium | reverse complement strand
CGTTTGCCGCTCTTCGGCCGCCACGCTTGTCAGGCTTTCGTCGACAAATCCCACCGGCACAGCCACGGACACGGACAATTTCCCCGCGAATTCCCGCACCAGTTTTGTGGTTTCCGAATCAGTCCCGTCCGCATGCGCGGGCAACCCGACAACAATTCCGACGATTTTTTCGGATTCGATTAATCCGGCGATGTCGAATTCCGCGTTTGGGATAATATCCCTTGGAAATACGAATTCACGGGATTCGTCGCTGACCGCGACGCCTATGCGCTTTGTCCCGAAATCAATTCCTAAAAGACGGCCGGTTTGCGGAATATTGGCCGCAAAGTCCTTGAAATCCTGATATAACATGATATCATTATATGACTTTTTTAAATAAATAGCAAATACGCAGGCACAAAATGTCATTTACAACACAACAACTCTCAAAATTCGCGCATTTGATACGCATTGATATCCCGGATGAACAATTGGAACAGATGGACATATCGTCGGTAATCGGCTGGCTGGACAGGCTGCAAAAGATTGACACTGGCGGCGTCACGCCCATGCTGACATCTGTGGAACACGCCGCGCCCCTGCGCAACGATATTGTGACGGACGGAAATATACGGGACGCGGTTCTGGCCAGCGCGCCGGATGCGGCCCAGGGATATTTTGCGGTTCCGAAAGTTATGGATGAATAAAATGAACCTGATTGATTTGACTCTTCTTGACGCGTTGGCGAAATTAAAATCCCGCGAAATCACGGCGACGGAACTGACGCGCGCTTATCTTGACCGGATTGAAAAATTCGGGACTGAACTGAATTGCTATATAACCGTGACGCCGGAACGCGCGCTGGCCGACGCGGCGGAATCGGACCGTCGGTATGCCGCGGGCAATCCCCGCCCGCTGGAAGGCATTCCAATCGGCATGAAAGACCTGTTCGCGACAAAGGGAATCCGCACGACTGCGGCGTCGAAAATGCTTTCCAATTTCGTCCCGGAATACGAATCGACTGTGTCGCGGAAACTGGCGGACGCGGGCTGTGTTTTACTCGGCAAAACCAATCTGGACGAATTCGCAATGGGCACGATGTCGAAAACGTCTTATTTCGGCGCGCCGGTGAATCCTTATCAACTTGATAAAAGACTGACCCCCGGCGGGTCTTCCGGCGGATCCACGGCGGCGGTCGCGGGCGGTATGGCCGTTTGCGCGACCGGCACGGACACGGGCGGTTCCATACGTTTTCCGGCGGCTGTTACCGGGCTTGTCGGGATGAAGCCGACATACGGCGTATGCAGCCGCTATGGCTGTATCGCGTTCGCGTCGTCATTGGACCATCCCGGCCCCATTGCGCGAACGGTTGACGACGCGGCATTGATGTTGGGCGCGATGGCCGGCCATGATGCTCGCGAATCCACCAGCGCGCCGCAGGCCGATGAAATCGCCGCATCGCTTTTGGAACCTTTGGCCGACCTGTCCCTGAACGGCGTTAAAATCGGAATCGTGAAAGAATTCGCAAACATCGAAATTTCCGCCGACATGAAATCGGCGATGACTGGGCATATCGAAAATCTTCAACGTGGCGGTGCGGAGATCGTCGAAATTTCCATTCCCAATATCCTGGACGCGCTGGCGGCGTATTATATCATCGCGCCGGCAGAGGCTTCGTCGAACCTGGCGCGCTATGACGGCATGCGTTACGGTCTGCGCGTTCCCGGCGCGGATTTAATCGACACTTATAAAAAGACACGCAGCGTCGGATTCGGGACAGAGGTAAAACGCCGCATGGTCGTCGGCACCGCGGTTCTGTCGTCCGAATCGTACGAAGTTTATTTTATGCAGGCGGCGCGCGTGCGCCGCATAATAGACGACGCGTTCAGCGCGGCGTTCGAAAAATGCGACTTTATAATCTGTCCGACCGGCGCGGGCCCGGCGATTCCGCTGGATTCCAAAATGACGCCTTTGGACGATTACGCTTTGGACGTGTTTACCGTCGCCATGAACTTGTCCGGAATCCCTTCGTGCAGCGTGCCGGCCGCACGCGCCGCCGACGGCCTGCCCTTGGGCGTACAGGCGGTCGGCCGCCGGTTCGACGATGTTCGCGTTCTACAATTGGCGAAACATATTGAAAAATTCGCAAATCTGGACAATCGTCCGACAACAATCATGGGGAAATAATATGACTATAACAATTCCGTATCCTTTGAAAACCGCAAAATACAACGATATGTTTTCGTCGATGGAATACGCCAACAACGAAGCGATAATAAAAATACAACGCTGTTTCAGCGAATACGAATATTCGTACGCCCAGGCGAAAAAACTGGACGACATTGACCTGGTCGCCGCGATGCAGGCGAACGCGGAAAAAGCGTTGGACGACAAGCTGCGCCCAATTGTGGCGGGCATGAACAAGAAACGCAACAAAGAACGCAAACACAACCGGGCGCAGCAGCACAAGCAATCATTATACAACAACAAAACAAAATAAAATGTACACGATAAAAGGCAAAACTGGCGATTGGGAACTGGTCATTGGACTTGAAACCCATGTAGAGGTTCACAGCCAAAGCAAACTTTTTTCCGGCGCGTCCGCGGATTACAATCCAGCGGTGAAGGCCAATACCCAGGTATCGTTCGTCGACGCCGCGATGCCGGGCATGCTGCCCGTGCTTAACCGCGAATGCGTGAACCAGGCTGTTCGTTTCGGCCTGGCCATCAACGCCGAAATTTCGCGCCGGTCGATTTTCGCGCGGAAACAATATTTCTATCCCGACCTGCCCCAGGGATACCAGATTTCGCAATTGCCGGGCGTGCCGCCCGTCGTCGGCCGCGGTTATTTGGAAATTATCGGCGACGATGGAAATCCAAAAAAGATATTAATCGAACGCGCCCATCTGGAACAGGACGCCGCAAAGAACAAACACGACATGAGTCCCACCAAATCATTCGTCGATTTGAACCGGTCGGGCGTCGCATTGCTTGAAATCGTGACATTTCTGGATACGAAAAACTCTGGACATAATTCATACATAACATCTCCGGACGAGGCGGAAAAATACCTGCGCGGGGTTCAGGAAATCGTCCGCGCGCTTGGCGTCAGCAACGCCAACATGGAAGAAGGGTCTATGCGCGCCGACGTGAACGTGTCCGTGCGTCCGGCCGGCGAAAAGGAATTCCGAAACCGCACTGAAACCAAAAACATGGTGTCGTTCAAATTCATCAAAAACGCGATTGAATTCGAAGCGAAAAGACAAATCGAAATATACGAATCGGGCGGCGCGGTTTCGCAGGACACAATGCGGTACGACCAGAATTCCGGCAAAACATCCGTGGCGCGTTCGAAAGAGGACGCATTGGACTATCGTTATTTTCCCGACCCGGATTTATTGCCGCTGGTCATCACGGACGATGAAATCGAAAAGATTCGCGCGCACCTTCCGGAACTGCCCGCCGCGCGCCGCGCGCGTTATACTTCCGAATTCGGGCTTTCCGAATACGACGCCGCGCGTCTGACCGAATCGGCCGATATTTCAAAATGGTTCGATGTGGCCATGGATGGAAAAAAAGAGCGCGCAAAATTGCTGGCGAACTGGATTATATCCGAACTTTCCGCCCACCCCGCGCATTGGTCCGTTACGAACACGAATCACGAACACGAACCACGGCAAATCACCCCCGGTGATTTGCGCGAACTGGTCGACATGATTCTGGCGGGCGACATATCCGGCAAAATCGCCAAAGACATATTCATCAAAATGCTGGACGGCGAGACGGGCACGCCGCGCGAAATCGCACAGCGGCACAACCTGAAACAAAACAACGACGCGGGTGCGATTGCGGCCGCGGTCGATTCGGTTCTTGCCGCTAATACCGCCCAGGTTGCCGAATACAAATCCGGCAAGCTTGGCATGCTGGGCTTTTTCGTCGGCGCCGTTATGAAGCAAACCGGCGGCACCGCGAATCCAAAGGCGGTGAATGAAATTCTGAAAGAAAAACTGAAATAAAGAGAAATAAAACCAACCGGGATTGGGGGATGGGAAAAAACAAAAAAGGATAAAAAATGTCACGCGATATCAGACAAAAACTTAACCCGGAACGCGCCCTGGTCAATATGGGCAAATTATTGTCCATTAATGGCGGCAATATAGGACACGCCGTCGCGGAACCGAACGTTTGCGAATTCTATTCTTATGTCATAAACCACGACAATTTCGTGCGCGCATACAAAGTGCGGCATACCTTTCGTATAAAATACATCGCGGAAATGAAATTCTATGACAAAAACACCAAAACAGACTATTCAATGCGCAGCGGCGGCGGGTTCGCGAAAAAAATATACAACAGGCTTGCGGCGGAAAAAAGCGCGCGCGGCAATTAAACCGGGAATAAAAAAATGAAAAGTAAAAAAACGGCGCCTGCCGAAGGCGCGAATTATATTCCATACATGGGTTTCGATTACCCCATCGGGACGCCCGACGGATTTTTTGCAAAAATATTCGCCGAAATGCTTCGGGGCGCGTTGTCCAACTCCAAACAAAAACATGCGTCCAATAAAAAACAAACAAAAGGAAAAAAAGTGAACCGCAAAAAAACGGATAACCGTAAACCGAAAATCATAACAATAACATACAGCCACGTTTGGGGGATAAGATTTCATATGGAAGACGCGTCGAAATTATACGTGGATATAAAAAACAATTTCGCAAAGGCGCATGCAATTTCCAACACGCGCAAAATGCTGTGCAAAAGAACACAGCATAAATAAAACCCGGTATGCAAAAATTCTATATCAAAACTTTCGGATGCCAGATGAACGCGTACGATGGGATTCGAATCGCGTCCATGCTGCGGGGCATGGGATTTGCCGAAACGCCGGACGTTTCGGACGCGGACATTATAATACTTAATACCTGTGCGGTCCGGGAAAAGGCCAGCAACAAAGTCTTTTCCGAACTGGGCCGCATACGGGATATAAAGAAACCGGACGCATTGTTCGGCATTGTCGGGTGTGTCGCGCGCGAATCGGGCGCGGACGCGTTCCGCCGGATTCCAAGCCTAAATTTCGTGCTGGGCCCGCAAAGCTATCACAAACTGCCGGAAATTATCGAAAACCCGGACGCGAAATTATTGAATGTGGATTTGTCGGGTTTGGAAAAATTCGACGAACTGCCCGATATGACCGACGGGCCCGCCGCCGCGTATATTCCAATCCAAGAAGGCTGCGACCATTGCTGCACATACTGCATAGTGCCGTACACGCGCGGGCGCGAGCTTTCGCGGCCGTTCGACGATGTTATGCGCGATGTTAATGCGGCGGCGGCAAACGGCGCGATTGAAATCTGTTTTTTGGGCCAGAACGTGAACGGGTATAAATTCTCGCTGGCCAATCTAATCCGTGAAACCGCAAAAATCGAATCGGTCAGACGAATCAGATTCACGTCCAGCTATCCTACGGAAATGACGGACGATTTGATTTCGCTGTTCGGCACGGAACCGAAATTGCTGCCTTTCCTGAATTTGCCTATACAAAGCGGGTCGCCAGATGTATTGACAAGAATGAACCGTCCGTATTCGCTGGAACTATATATAGATATTGTGAATAAATTGAAAGCCGTGCGGCCGGACATTCAAATATCGTCCGATTTCATCGTCGGCTTTCCGGGCGAAACCGATTCGGAATTCCGGGATACGATGGACATAATCCGCCTTGTAGGCTATATAAATTCATATTCGTTCAAATACAGTCCGCGTCCGCATACCGCCGCCGCCTTGATGAAGGAACAGATTCCTGAAAATATAAAAAAGGCGCGTTTGAAAACCTTGGACGCCGCGCTTTCCGAAATCAACCGTGAATTCAACGAATCGTGCGTCGGGAAAACTTTTGAATGCTTAATCGAAGGCCAGGATAAAACCGGAAAGCATTTAATAGCCCGTTCGCCGTATATGCAACAGGTTGTGATTCCAAAACCCGAATCGGATTCCGGTCCCATGATTTCCGTTCTTATCACCGACGCGAACAAATGCTCGCTGCGCGGAAAAATCGTTAGAAATCCAATCTGACGCCTGCGCCCAGTTTATAAAACCGGCCGAAATCCGAATCCAAAACGGCGGCTTCCAAATGCAAAGACAATCCGTCGCGCGGCGACTTTATATCCGTTCGGACGCCAAATTGACCGCCGTCCTTTTCCATGATTCCGTAAACCCCGTACGATGACTCTATACCCATGTCGGTTTTCATGTACCCTATTCTTGCGCCGGCGCCCGCCGTATTTTCCGAATCGGAATCATGCAGGACGCGCGCGTAAAATTTAGCGGCGCGGATAATGGGTGCAACCTGAAACCCGTCACGCTTGAATGCTTTCGCGCCGATTTCCACCGCGCCGTGAAACGCCATGCCGGACGGATTGTATGTCGCGCCGCTATTCCCGTCGTGCAGCGGCCCGGCAGATAAGTCTGCGCGATACGCGCCAAGTACGGTCGCCGCATAAAAATAATCCGTATCAAATCCGCCATGAATATCCAAACCGTAAAACGTGCCGGAATATTCTTCGATACCGAAATTTGAAAATTTTCCCGCGCGAACGGACGCGCCGAAAGACAGGCCGCCTGATGTCAAACCTATACCGGCGCTTGCGGAATACAAAACCAAATCGTCCCCGAATATTATGTCCGCGGCGCCAAAAGCGCCGTCTTTTGCCCGGGGCACATCTTCCAGCCGCATAAGCAGCTTTACCGGGTTCATTAATTTGGCGGGACGCAGCGAAACAGAATTATCCATAATGCGCGTCAGCTGTTCCATGGACATCGCGCCATCCAGTTGCGATATCAATTCCGGATTCGCGCCTGAATTTTTCAAAAAATTTATAAACCGGCCCACATCATTTCCCAGAATGCGCTCATAATCCGTAATCCGCGACACGGAAAGCATCATGTCTTTTTCATTCCACCAAAAATTCGCGTCGAACATTTGCGAAAATCCTGTGTACACCGCAACACAACAGCTGTCATTCGATACGTTCGACAGCATCAGATAATCGCCGGGCGCCGGCATGTCCGGCATTACGAACACGACATAGCCCTGTAATGTCACGGGAATCGGCGACGCATAACCCAGATTGAAATTGATTTTGGAATTCCGCAACACTATATTGTCCGACCCGTCCGCCCGGGCCAGCATCACCAGGTCCATAAAGTCCGCGTCTTGGACATTGTCGAAAATTATGGAATAAGCAGGCGGGACGAATGAAAATGTCGCCCCGCAAATCAGCACCAAATGTACCGTAAAAAGCTTAATTTTCTGCATACTCTCCCGGTCGGCATTCTAGGAATATATGCCGAATACTGTCAAGGCCCGGACACTTTCCGTTTGCGATGCGGGATTTTTAGTGGTACTATAAGCAATGATAAAAAAGAGAAAAAATTGAAAACGATAGCAGAGAAATCTCTGTCGGGAAAAAAGTGGATGGAATCGGCAGCAAAGGCGCAAAATAAAGACATCGTATCGAATGTTCTTGAATCGCGCGGAATCACGGACCCGGCGGACGTACAAAACTTTCTGAACCCATGCATGCGCGACCAGATGCCGGACCCCGGGACGCTGTCCGACATGGAGCGCGCCGTATCCGTCGCCAAAGACGCCGTTCTTTCCGGCAAAAAAATAGCGATATTCGGCGATTACGACGTCGACGGCATAACGTCGACCGCAATCATCGTGAAATATTTGCGGGCATTGGGACTGGACCCGTTGTGGCATCTGCCTTCGCGCGATGGCGAAGGATACGGACTGAACCCCGGCGCGATAGAGGAATTCGCCGCGGCCGGGGCGGAATTGCTTATCACCGTCGATTGCGGAATATCCGGCGTGGCAGAGGTGGCGCGGGCCAAAGAATTGGGCATGTCGGTCATAATCACCGACCATCACAGTCCGGGTCCCTTGCTTCCCGCGGCGGACGCGATTGTAAATCCAAAGCGCGTGGACGACACGTCCGGGCTTTCGTACCTTGCGGGGGTCGGCGTCGCGTTCATGTTTTTGGTGGCGCTGAACCGGTCATTGCGCGATTCCGCGGTCGATGTCTCGGCCGTCAATTTATTGGAATATATGGACCTTGTGGCGCTGGGCACTATATGCGACACCATGCCTTTAATCAAACTGAACCGCGCCTTTGTCGCGACCGGCATTAAAATCATAGATGCGCGTCAGAACCTGGGCCTGCGCACGCTGATGGAAATCGCGGGCGCCAAAGCCGCATCCGTATACGTCGCGGGATTCGTAATCGGGCCGCGCTTAAACGCCGCCGGCCGCATGTCGGACGCATCGCCTGCTTTGGAATTGCTGCTTACCGACAATCCCGGCACGGCCGCAGTGCTGGCGGGCCAGCTGGACAAACAAAATTCGACAAGAAAAGATATTGAAAACGGCATACTGATGCGCGCGACGGAAATGGCGGAACAATGCTGCGCGGACGGAAAATGCAGTCTTTATCTAAGCGGCGCGGGCTGGCACGGCGGGGTGATGGGAATAATCGCGGGCCGCCTGAAAGACAAATTCGGCATGCCGACATGCGTCGCAACTAAATCGGACGGGGTTATAAACGGTTCGGGGCGCGGGGTGCGCGGCGTGGATTTGGGCGCGATTATTCATGATGCGCTTGACGCCGGAATATTGACCGAAGGCGGGGGACATGCGGCGGCGGCCGGTTTCAGTCTGTCCGAAAACAACGAAAACGCTTTCTGCGAATTTTTAGAGGCGCGCGTGCGCGAAATACTTGGCGCCGAACAGCCGCGCCCCGAAATCATAATCGACGCCCAGATGGACGCGGGCGGCGCGAATATGAAACTTGTGCGTGAAATGGATACGCTTGCGCCGTTCGGCCAGGGAAACCCTGAACCGATGCTTTTGCTATATGGCGGCGAATTGGCGTATGCGACGGCAATGGGCGGCGGCGCGCATCTGCGGGGTGCCTTACGAACCAGCGCCGGCACCAGTTTGAACTTTGTGGGCTTTAATCTGGCGCGCGGCCCGATTGGCAAATTTTTGCTGGACGAATCGAATATCGGGCGTAAAATAACAATGTGCGGCAGAATTACGGGCAACGAATACAACGGCCGCACCACCGCACAGTTTGTGATAGAGGACATTGCCGTATAAGGCATAGGGCATAAGGCATAATAATATGACATCTATGAAAAAAATTCTGCAAAAATTCGGCAAACTCTTTATGCCCTATGCCCTATGCCTTATGCCTTATACGACATTCGCATCTGTCGATTCCGCCCTTGTTCAAAAGGCGGAAACATATCTGAACGGCATAACAGGACTTTCGGGCGATTTCACACAAACAGCGAACGGTAAAAAAGAATCCGGAAAATTTTCAATGCTGCGCCCCGGACGCGTACGATTGGATTATAACAAGGCGCCGATTCAATTGATTTCCGACGGCAAAGATTTGTATTTTTTCGACAAATCGCTGGACCAGATTACAACCGTGCCGCTGTCCAGCACGCCGGCCGGAATCCTGGTTCGCAAGAATATCAATCTGCGCAATGCGGACATTGTCGTCACGGAAACAAATACGGACGCGAACACATTTTCATTGAAAATGCACATGAAGGATTCGCCTGGCCTGGGCAGCATGGCCGTGATATTCGACACCAATCCGGTCCTTTTGCGCGCATGGACGGTTATTGACGCGACGGGCGCGACAACCGAAGTTTCGTTTTCAAACCTGAAAACCAAAACAGATTTCGGCAAGAATTTTTTCCAAATCCAGCGGCATAAAACCGCGGCGACCAGCGGGGGGGATTCGTTCTATGAATAACAAAGAATTTTTTGACATGGCCAATATCAGTTTCGCGCCGCCCGCACGGAAGACACTGTACCAGGGTTCAGATAAAGAAATCAAAGGCGGTTTTCTTGAACCGCAACCGTCTTCCAGTAATGCGGGCGACAAAAGGGTGACGGCCGTCTTTGCGACATCGGATTATAATTATGCAAAGCGATTCGCACTGCGCAAATGCCTGGCCGGCGGTCCACAAACGATAAATCTTATAAACAATAAATTATTGTTCAGCGAATTGAAAGAAAATCCCGACGAAGTATTCTATGTCTATTCCGTCGACGGCGCGGGATTCGAACACGACGTCGGCACCGAATACATGCGGTTCGAAAGGGTGCGGATTGACGGCGTTCAAATTATCGACGTCGCCCAGGAATTGGAATCCAACGCTTGGGAAATTTATATCAAAGACGACGATTTCGACAAAGATTATAAAAAAATACCACGGGACGATGGCGCGCAAAAAAGCAAATTCATCGACGAATGTATAAAGTCCGGTCGGATTAAACGTGTAACCGATATTCCGAAACAAATCCGGCGACAACGCGCGGCACGCGCCGCAATAATGGCAAATAAAAAGACAAATGGATAATGTTCGGAATAAGCGTCGGCGAATTTTTATTGATTCTTGTCATCGCCATCGCGGTGATACCGGTGCGCAACTGGCCAGACGTTGCGCGCGCCGCCGCCCGCGCCGTTAAATTCGTCCGCGAAATAATTTGGAAAATCACCGACGCCGCCGAAGAAATCAAAGAACAAATAGAATTGGAAAAACCGATTTCGGAACTGTCGCAAAAAACGATGGACGATATGATGTCCGCGTTCCGCGCACCGAAAAAGAAAAAATCAAAATGAAGATGACTATTGTCCAACATTTGTCCGAATTGAAAAAACGCATTTTGTGGATTATGCTGTTCTTTGCGGGCGCCGCCGTCGTCGGATTTTTCGTCGCGCCATTCGTCCAGGAAATATTGTTGCAGCCGTTAATCGCGTCGTGGCCGGGCGGCACGATACTTTACACGCGCGTGACCGACGGTCTGCTTATCGAATTCAAACTGGCGCTTTTGTTCGCGATATTTGCGACCCTGCCCTTTGTCATTTATCACTTGTGGCGTTTCGTCCGGCCGGGTCTGCATAAAAACGAACAACGATTGATTTTACCCATGCTGGTCTTATCGCCCGTGCTGTTTATTTGCGGCGCGGCGTTCGCCTATTTCGTAATTTTTCCGGTCATATTCGAATTCTTTATATCGCTGAACCATGCGCGCGCAATGCCCAGCATGCTGCTTCCTGCGGCCGCCGATTATCTGGATTTCACAATTGGTCTTTTGCGGGCGTTCGGCCTGGCTTTTCAATTGCCCCTTGTATTGGTTCTTTTGAATCGCGTTGGTGTTCTTTCCAGAACATCGGTCGTAAAATCGAGGAAGTTCGCGATTGTGGGCATATTCGCCGCCGCTGCGGTGCTGACCCCGCCGGACATCATGTCCCAGATACTTCTTGCGCTGCCCCTGCTTGCGCTTTTTGAAATTTCGATATTGTTTATGAAAAAAGAACGCATGTGAAAATCCCCGATTTGTGCTATAATTCATTGTATGAAGAAATTCTTATGCCTTGTTCCATGCGCCTTGTCTCTTGCGGCCTGCGATTTGCAGCCGATGGTTGTTAACGCCATCCCCGGAAAACGCGGCGATATATCGGAACAGACGGCGAAAGTTTCCGATTACGGCGCCGCCGTGAACGAAGCGCCCCCAACACCCGCAATGACGGAAATGTACGGTGCCGCGGTCACGGAATACGCGGATAGAAAAGATTATGTCGCACCGAAAACCGAACCCAAGTCACCGCCCGCAGTAAAAAATACGCCAGCACCGGTGCCAGAGCCCGCACCCGCGGAACCCGAAGACATCCTGCTTGTCCCGGCGCGCGCGGCCGTAAAGCCAAAGCCTGTCGTCATCACGCCGGAACAGGCAGAGGTTGTCGTGGCACAGGGCGACACAGTGTACAGCATTTCGCGCAAGACCGGGGTCCCCGTTCGCGACCTTATCGCCGAAAACAAACTGGCCGCGCCGTACACTCTTTCCATAGGTCGGAAACTGCAAATTCCGGGCGCAAAATTCCATACGGTGCGGGCCGGCGAAACACTTTATTCTATCAGCCGCGCCTATGGCGTCGACCTTAACTCTCTGGCGCGCGAAAACAATATCGCGGCGCCCTATGGCCTGGTCGTGGGACAGCGGCTGCGCCTGCCGGGCGCGGTCGCGATTGCATCCGCGCCGATTTCAAAACCGGAACCGGAAAGCGCCGGCGATAAAAAAACGGCACCCGATGCAAAGCCCGCCGCGACAACGAAACCCGTTGCAGGTGACGCCGCGCCGGTGATAACCGAAGCCAAAACAATATCGTCGAAACCGACCGGAAAATTGCAAACAGCCCCATCCAGGGCCGGCGCCAAATTCAGCTGGCCGGTCCAGGGCCGCATAATATCGCCGTTCGGTTCAAAGAAAAACGGCCTTTACAATGACGGTATAAACATTGCGGCGGCGGCCGGAACGCCCGTAAAAGCAGCCGAAAACGGCGTTGTCGCATATGCCGGAAACGAATTAAAGGGCATGGGCAATCTTGTTATAATACAGCATTCCGGGGGCTGGATGACGGTATACGCGCATCTGGATACTATGACCGTCCGACGCGGCAAGCGTGTGAATGTCGGCGAAAAAATCGGAACCGTCGGCAGCACGGGCAAAATATCCGAACCGCAATTGCATTTTGAAATCCGCAAGGGAACGCAGGCGTTTAATCCCAGCGCCCAGTTGAAAAAATAACATCAGTTGAAAAGCATCGGCAATATGGAATCCAATATCGCACCAGCCGTCGGCACGGCATTCCATGCGGCGGTGCGAAGACCGAACGATTCGGGCGTGCCTTTCGGTTCGTCCAGCATGACCAGCATGACGTACCCGGGCGATTCTATCGGAAACGCGCCGATGAAAGACGTCAGATTTTTTGTCTTGTCGACAATGCCGTTCACCCGTTTTTCCGCGGTCGATGTTTTCCCGCCGATATTGATTCCCTTTATTCTTGCCTTTCTGACGCTACCTTCTTCGGCCGTTTTGAACATGATTTCACGCAATTCTTTGGATAATTCGGGCGATATCACGCGCTTTCCCTCGACCGGACCGGGGCCACGCCTGTATATGGTTGGCCAGACGTAAATCCCGCCGTTGACCATCGCGTTCACCGCCAACAACAAATGCATTGGCGTCACCGCGATTCCGTGGCCAAAAGATACCGTCGCGCGTTCAACGGGCCCCCATTTGGCGGGCAGCAAAGTTCGTTCCGTACGGCCGAATTCCAAATCCAGCGCGCGATCCATATATATTTTTGAAAAGAAGTCGGGCGCCGCGCCGGCGGGCAAATCCAGCGCGATTTGAACGGACCCGACATTGGACGAATGCAGCATGATTTCCCGCACCGACAGATTCGGGCGCGGCGGCTTGAAACTGGCTATGTCCGATATGGTTGTATTCGCAACCTTGTACGGGCGGCCGACGTTGTATTCCTTGTCCAATCCGATTCCATATTCCGCCGCCATGGCCGTGTTGAATATCTTGAAACTGGAACCCATTTCGTAAATCCCGCGCATGGGCAGAAATTTTCGCCGGTCGGCGTCTTCCGAATTTATATCTTCCGGGTCAAAGTCCGGCAGCGACACCATGGCGATTATTTCGCCCGTGGCGGAATTCATCAAAATCCCTATGGCGCCCCGGGCGCCATAGGTTTGCATGGCTTTGGACAGTTCCTGGTAAAACACGGACTGCACGCGGGAATCCACGGACAGGACCAGCGGGTCTTTGTTTTCCAAAATGTATTTGTCGGCCAGCCTCTCTATCCCTTCAAGCCCCTTCATATCCGTGCCGACAAATCCGACCAGATGCGAAAACAGGCGTTGTTTCGGATATTTTCGCCTTTCGGTCTCTTCGACCGATATGCCCGGAATCTTGGCGGCCTTGACGGCCGCGCGTTGTTCGTCGGATGCCAGTCTTTTTATATATATGAATTTTTTTCCGGATTCGATATCGCGCAGAACGTCAGAAGTGCTGATTTCCGGAACCACTTCGTTTACAAGGCGCGCGGCAACGCCAGAATTCCGCACCAAGGCCGGCCGCAATACTATGTGACCCGACATTATGTTTTTGGCCAGTATGTCGCCCGTCCTGTCCACGATATCCGCACGCAACGAAACCCACGCGCCGGCGCCGCTGCCGCGTCTTGCCAAATTCGTGCCCTTTACACCCATGCGTAACGTCTGCACCGCGAACATGACGAATAAAACGACGAATACGGAATACACGAACCGCAGGCGGCCGTGCGACGCGGAACCCGCGGGGACGTTTATGCTTTTTATAATGTCTTTGCCGACTTCGAACATTTTATTTGATTGGTATTTCGTTCGCACTTATATTTTTCTTGAACCCTATGGTTTCAAATTTCGGAAACATTTCCGACACTATCACGCGCAGGGTATCCGGCCGCGTTTGCCCCGAAAAATGCGCGCGGGCGGCGGCGTATTCCTGTTGGGTGCGGACTATCTGGGATTTCATGCGCGCGCGCGCGCGTTCTTGGGCGCGAAAGCACACCTGCAAGACCGCCATCATCAAAAAGGCGGTAATCATCAGACCCATTCCGTATTGAAGCATTTTTTCATCGTCGCGCATTACAGCCATTCTATCACAAACCTTTCAGAAATGAAATAATTCCATGGACGCCGTTCATTCGCCCGGCTCCCAGTTGCAAATCCAGCGCGGCGATTTCGTTTTCAAGATTCATCCCTTTGATTTCATCCGGCGATTTTCCCTGTACCATCGACAGTATTATCGCGACCAGACCGCGGACAATCGCCGAATCGGCGGTGCCGAAATAATTATTGTCCGCGTCCCTGTATATTTCCACGCGCGATGCGCACCCTTTTATTTCGCAGGGATTCATACCTTCCGGAATCGGCGCCAGCGATTTTCCAATATCCATGACGAATTCCAATCTTTCGACCGGGTCCGTTATTTGGGACAGGATATTTTTTATTTCATCGTATGTCATTTACCATCCCTCTTCCGTCAAATCCAATTCCAGGCGCGCTTGGGCGGACAGCCTGGCATAAGACCACGGCGGGTCCCATACCAGTTCGACCCGCGCATTGCCGATTCCCGCGACGGATTCCGCGGCCTGTTTCGCCATCCGGACAATTTCTTCGGCCATGGGGCACGTCGGCGATGTCAGGGTCATTTTTATCAGAACCGAATCGCCGACATCTATATCGTAAACCAATCCCAAATCCCATATATTGACCGGAATCTCCGGGTCGAACACGGTTTTTAACGCCGCGATAATATCGTCCTTGGTGAAATTCATCTTATTATTTCTTTGGCTGCGAGAAGGATTTGTTTCATCTCTTCCATGGTATTCCAGGGACCTGTTGATATTCTGATTGAACTGTCGGCCCCGATGGCCCGGTGCATCCAGCTGGCGCACATGTTTCCAACGCGCAGGCATATGCCTTTCGCGCCCATCATCGCGCCGAAATCCAGCACATGCATTCCGTCGACGGTAAAGGTCAAAACAGACGCGCCCGCGGGCGATATGAATTTTATTTGCGGAATTTTGGAAAATTCGGCGCGCAGATAATCCAATAAATCGGATTTCGGTTTTTTATATTCCATCGCGATTTTTAATCCAAGAATCTGCGTCAGCGGCAGCGTCCCCGCTTCGAATTTATCCGACCCTGGTAAACACGTCCATTTGCTTAACGCGTTATTTGCGCCCATCTCTGTTTTCGGCGAAACATTCAAAACCATTCCGCCGCCCAGTTTGTCTATCTGCCACCGGTCCGGCTCTTTTATATACATTACCCCTATTCCGGTATCGGCGCCGATTTTGTGCCCGGAAAAGCAAAGGAAATCCGTGTTCCATTCTTTGACATCAATCGGCAGATGCGCGACATATTGCGCCGCGTCCACTATGGTTATGACGTTCGGATTCTTTTCCCGCGCGGCCGCAACCAGTTCTTTTACATTTTGTTTTGTTCCGATTACGTTGGACATTGCGGTTATTGCGAAAATATCGGATTTCGGAATACTTTGCGCATCGATATTGAAATCATTATCCAGCGGGCAAACCGACAACATGCATTTGTTCAGGTACGCGAATTCTTCCCACGGCAGGCGCGCGGAATGATGGTCCAGATCCGATACGGCGACCACCGAATCGGGTTTTACCGCGCCCGATATATCCAAAATGCGCGGTATGCGGTTCAATCCGTCGGTCGCGCCGCCGGTAAACACAATTTGTTCCGGCGCGGCCCCGATAAATTCGGCCGCGGCGCGGCGTGCGCCCGACACCATATCGTCAACGGCGCTTGCCCGCGGACAAACCCCGCGTCCTTCGTTGGAATACGACGTGCGCAGGAATTCCGTCTGGGCCGCGATAACCTGTTCGGGTTTCAAACTGCTGGCCGCGGCGTCTACATAGATATCTTTACAAATATTAATTTTGTCCATAAATCACCTCATACTTGATTATTATGCTTTTTTGTATTATATTACGGCGTATCCCGACTTGCAAATATAAAGAGAAGGAGCACCGATGTCTATCGCACATTTGAACGATGAAAATTTCGATTCCGCCGTCGCATCCGGCCTGACGCTGGTGGATTTCTGGGCCCAGTGGTGCGGTCCGTGCCGCATGTTCGGCCCGGTGTTCGAGGCGGCGTCCGAAAACCATGCGGGCGTCCGGTTCGCGAAATTCGAAATCGACGAAACCAACCGGCGCATTCCGGCGAAATACGGAATACGCTCTATCCCCGCGGTGCTGGCATTCAAGGACGGCGAAATCGCCGCAACCAAAACCGGCCTGATGTCGGAACAAGAATTAGAGAGATGGATTAACGAACTTTCGGACGGCAACTAGGATTCCGCTCCCAATACAAAAGGTATATTTATGACAAAAAAAGATTATAAAACTTTAGAACTTGACCCCAAATACGTTCCCAAAAAGACCGAAGAATACATGTGCGACATGCAGCGCGCATATTTTTACCGCACTCTTTCGGACCAGCGCAACGAAATTGTCGCGTCGATGGACGATATTATGGAAACAATAAACCTTTCCACAAAAAATAAAACCGCCGGCATCGGAGATGAGTTGGACAGCTCCAGCTTTGATATAGAGGCGAACATACAGTTAAAAACGCACGCGCGTTCGTTGAATCTTTTGCGAGAAATCGATATGGCGCTGGAACGTCTGGACCATGGAAAATTCGGATTCAGCATTATTTCAGGCGACGAAATCGGCCTTAAACGCATGCTGGCGCGGCCGCTGGCCAAATTAACCATAGAAGAACAGGAAGAGCACGAAAAAGCGGAATAAAATATTTTTGAAAAATATAGGGCGCATGAAAATGCGCCCTATATTTTTTCCCCGAATGAAATGACCAGCTGCGGGTCGATGGCGACATTCCGCCAATGCGCGCCCAAATGCAGATGCGGCCCGGTCGACCGGCCGGTCGAACCCACGACGCCGACTTTGTCGCCGCGCGTCACAACATCGCCCGCCTTTACATTCATGCCGTCCATATGCAGATAAGACGTGGTGATTCCATGCCCGTGCGACACAATGACGGTGTTTCCGCTGTAAAACATGTCGCTTGCGACAATCACGATACCGTCGGCGACCGCGCCGACCTTTGTCCCGCGCGGTGATGCGATATCCACGCCGTAATGCGGGCGGCGCGGATTTCCGTTTACAATGCGGCCCGTTCCGAAAACCCCGCTGATTCTTTGCGGTTTCAGATTATCGGGCAATTCCATATCCAAAAATCCGGTCGCGTCAAGATTTATCGCGCGTGCGCGCGCCTTTTGAACCATCGCGCTTTCGGCATCGGCGCGCTTTTGGTCTTTCGGCGACAATTCGTCGAATTCTTTGGCGACGGTGATTTTCTGCTCTCCATACGTCCGCTGTTTTATTTTATATGTGAAAACTTCGCATGAATCCTTTCCGAACAGCGCGCGGCCGGACGATTTGCAAAACCGCATCTGTAAAAATTCCGGCATATCCCTGTCCAGTCCCATGACGAAAATCCCGTTCATGGAAATTTTTTCATCGCCGCCGTACACGTTCCAGTTTTCGTCCAGTTCACCGTACAAAAATCCGCCCTGGGCGGCCACGCCGCACAAAACCGGCGCGTCCTTTTCCACGCCGCGTATATCGCATTCTGCATTTGCCGCGCAAATGCAGAATGCAGAGCATAGAGCACAGAGCATAGAGAATAGATATATGCCCCTGAATAATTTCGACAAAAACTTAATTCTAACGCTCATTATATTTTCTCTAACCTGCCATCATAACACATAATATTTTATGCTCTATGCTCTATGCTCTATGCTCTATGCTCTGCGCGTAAAGCGCGCTTTACGCGCAACCGTGCCCTATAAAAAACCGCAGATTTTTTGTAATATCCGGCCGCATTTTATGCGCAAGTCGAAACACACTTTCCATAATTCCGGGGTTGCCCGCCAAAACGGAAACCGTCCCTGTAAACCCTTTGTCCAGATTTTCCAAAAATCCGTAAATTTTCCCGACGGCGTCCATTCCGCGCACCCGTCCGTTTTTCCCCGGCAAAAGGCGCGCGTCCAGCAAAATGCCGTCCGCATCCAACCGTTTCAAATCGTTAAAAACATGCGCCCAGTCGCGCTGGCCCACGCTTTTCAAGTCCGCCGATATAAACAGTTTCTTTCCGAAAAACAAATCCTGGCGCACCGGCAGAATCGCAAGGATTATATCCGGCCGGCCGGGAATTATGGCGCCGGCCGCGCCTTTTTTGAATGCCGCATGAATATCCGCGGCCAGCCGGCCGGCGTCAAAGTCCTTTGTCTCCTGGTCCTGGAATACCGCGAATACTTCGGTATCTTTTCCTTCCAGCCACGACCACATTATATGGACATGCGGCGGCGCGACCGCGATTAGCAAAGCGCGCGCGCGCATCGCGACATCGGCCGCGGCGGCCAAAGCGCCCGCGGATGCGTCCGCCCCGCACCACACGTCCGCGGCGGCGGATATTTCTTTCAAAGATGCGGTATAGTCTATGTTCATGTCCAATTGGTGCTTGGTAGTTCGTGCCCGTGGTTCGTGGTACGGATTCGCGGACAATACTGCCAACAAATTCATAATACAAGCCACCAGCCACTAATCACTAACACTATCACCGCAATTATGATATAATGCTGTCTGAAAAACAAGACATACGTATATTATGAAAACCGATAAATTTCTCTTGGGGGTATTGTGGACCGTCGCACTGCTGCTTGCGATGGATTTCTGGCTGGACATCCGGTTCGGGTTCAACATGTTCATGGCGGACCACTGGCTTTTCCTGGCAAAGGTCCAGACCGGTCCGGATTACGTAAACAAACTGTTTTATATGTCGTTTTTTGTTATCGCCGTTATTTTGCCTTTCGGCCTGTATTTTATATCCCGGCCGACCCGTCGGATAAGGCTGGAATCCGGGACCCCGTACGTCCCGTCCGCCCGTATTTTGCCGGTTCCGGACAGCGGGCCGTCGAACGCGCTGCAAAATATCGCGCCCGTGCGGCCGCCGGCGCTGAACGTGCCGCCGCATCTGCAAATTACGGCGCCGCCGGAACATATATCCACACACGCGGACGCCGCGCCGCTTCCGGAATTCGAATCGGATGAAGACGCCACGGATGACATAAAAAGCATGATATCCGGCGCCGGATATGTTTTGAAAAAATCGCCGCGCGTCCGCTCTCTGTCATCTTTGATGTGGGCCGTCGGCACGGGCGAGACGTTGATTGTCGTCGCCACGGGCAAATCGCGCGACAATACTTTGCGGGCGCTGGACGAATTTCTTGGGCGCGTCCGCACGCTTATCAAAGACAGCCTGGACGACAGCGTTCAAATAAAAATAATACCGCTTGTCTTTTCCCCCGACGGGACCGCGACGGCGCGTATCGGGGAAATCGAAGTATTCGGCGATGCTTCCGATATCGGCGAATGGTTCGCGCGGAATCCGAACAAACCCCTGCCGGACGACGATGTCGAAGATTTCGAAGCGTACGGCGAATACATAGAGACTGTGGCCGGGTACTTGAATGACAAAATTTGACGCCGAACGGCGGCTTGCCGACCTTTTGCTGGAAGACGTGCCGGTTATGGAAGTAACCGTGCGGCCCGCAAATATTGCCGGCGATTGGTTTCCCGTTTTACGAAAGCTGCGCCGTGAACTTATGGAATCTTTAAGCGATTCGATTGCGGAACTTTCGTTCCTTGACCTGCCCCGGGAAGACTTCATGGACCTTTTGCGCGGCCGGCGAATCCCTGAAAATCTTTCCGTGCGGTGGCGCGTTCCGCTTGAATACGGGGGGGATATAAAGGCGGACAACATGTTCATATGCCCGACTTTTTTCGCAAGCGTCAATATGGACAGATTTATTTTGGAACAGTCGGGCCGGCCAGTTCTGTGGCTGCCTAACCCTGCAAAAAAAATATATATACCGACGCGCCTGATTTCGGGCAGCGCGGGCGGCAACGCCGCCAGCGACCGTATGACCAACGCGTTTTCCGCCAGTGCAAGGGAATAGAAAATGACCCGCGAAGAATTTATTTCGGAATTAGAAAACCGCGGCGCGACGCTGCTGCCAAAGGCGGGCGACCACGCGGTAGAATTGGCGCGGAATTCTTTGCAACAGATGCGCGCGGCGATTATTCCGGCTGCGCTTTCGGACATATATAAAGACATAGCCGGCGGATTTATCTGCGGCGACGCGCATATTCTGGGTCCTGAAAACATCGCGCGGGCGGGCCGGAATTACGAAATGCCCGGAATAGTTCAAATAAACCGCGATATATCCGGACTGCCCGGCGCGTCGGGCAAAACGGTTTTCGGGCGGAACCAGATGTTCTGGTTCGCGTTCGACGCCTTTGGGAATTTTTACATGCTGAACGTTCTGAACCTGAACGTCTTGCGCGAATACAAAGAAGACGCTTACCGCGCGATACTGGACTGTCTGGCGGTCGGCAAGATATAAAATGAAAAAGATTTCCATTACGATTTCCGGCCATCGGACCAGCATAACGCTGGAACCCGAATTCGCCGGCATGCTTTCCGACATTGCCAAAAGGCAAAATAAATCCGTATCGGAATTGATACGGGAAATCGACAAATCCACGCCGTCCAAAAATCTTTCTTCGGCCATTCGGGTATTTGTTCTGAAACACAAAATCTGATATAATTAATACGCAGGGGCGAATAATTATTCGCCCTGTCGAAGAGAGAGATGAAAAAATTTATTTGCCGGATTTTGGCCGCTGCCATTACGCTGCAAAGCATTGCGGTGCCTGCGGCGCGCGCCGCCGTGGTTCAAAACAATCAAACGGTCGTCGCCGCGTCGAAAGCGAACCTGGGCGATACGGAATGCGACCGCGCGTACGCCGGCTGCATGGACCAGTTTTGCGTGGGCGACAATGCGAACGCCGGGCGCTGCCAGTGCGGCGCGGATTTCGAAAAACTTGACGCGACATGGCGCAACCTGGAGGATGCGGAAACAAAAACACAGGACGCGGCGACCCGCGCAATAGTGGATATACAAGCCGCAGCCCGCGGCGAGCAAAAACCGAAAGCGCAGCCGGCAAATGTTGCGCAGTCCCGCGCGGCAATCGCGCGCGCCGCGATTATGACGCCCTTTGCGGGCGACGTTCCGGCCGCGACTGAAAAGCCCGCTACCAATGATATTTCGGCTATGATCGGGACGGCGAAATTTACGGCGGCGGATAAAATCTGCGCGCCCGCCATCCCCACGACCTGCGACATTGCAATGACGCGCATGATATATTCGAACAGCGTGCGTTCCGATTGCCGCGCCTATGAACTGGCCATATCGGACCGCACGAACCAATCCGCGATTTCAAAAATGATTTCCGATCAACAGGTGCGCGCGGCGGCGCTGACGGCGTTCGAGGAAACCAACAGGCTTAACAGTTCGGAATGCTTGTTTCAATTGAACGAATGCATGCGAGAAGGTACGGTTTGCGGGCGCAACTGGCTGAACTGCACGGACGGGCGCCTGACCCGGAATCGCGACAAATGCGAACATGTGCTGGACCAATGCGCGTCGGTTCGCGAAGACGTTTGGAATAATTTTACGGCGATGGCCGCGCCTGAAATAGAAATCGCGCAATCCGTCGCGGATTCCGGCGAACGACAGACTTGCATGCGCGAAGTGTCCGATTGTATCGCGCGGGCGTGCGCGGACACCATCGGCACCGACGACGATGTTTCGTATGCGTCGTGCATGGCGAATCCGAACGCGATACAGACAAGATGCCGCGTGGAATTGGACCGGTGCAGCGGCATACCCGGCATATTCGACTTGGCGGCAAAGCGTTGGGCGGCGAAACAAGTCGACGCGTGCGGCGCCGAAGTCCGTACGTGCTTTACGCATCCGGACGCATGCGGCCCCGATTGGTCGCGCTGCGTCGGCCTTAACATGGGGGCGTTGCGACGGATATGCCCGGTGGACAAACTGGTGGTATGCAGACAAAACAAACCGAATTTTTCTTGGGACGATTTGGATGATATATTGACCGGAGTGTATCTGGCCATGGACAATGCGGCGCTGGACAAATGCAACAACCTGGTCAACGACAAGATGATGGATATGTGCGGGGCGCTGAACGGATGCGACCGGTTCGCCGGCCTGAATAATTTCGGCGTCGAATCCTTGCGCCGGGAAAAAGTCGGCGGCGCGGAATCCATAACGGGAATGGTGTCGTGGGGCCTGGTCGGCGTGTCGAACGGCGACAAATGGTCCGAATGCATACGGCGCGGCGACAGGAATTGCGACAGGTTGGAAAAGCCGGGAACGCTTTTAATCGATGAATATATGAAAGAATTCGACAATGCGAACAAGGGCGTCGCGGGCGTGTCGGCCGCGCGTCTGCGCGTGAAATCGGAATTGGAAACGGTACAGCGGGACATAAACAATATCATACGCGAATTTGAAAACGACCCGATTGTCAATCAATGCATCGGCGGGCGCGATTTGTCCCAGGTTACAGGAAAGGCGGGCGATTATTCCACGGGGCGCTTTCCATTGATGACCAATTCGTATCGGACGCTGATTGCGCGGGCGGGTCTTGACCGCGCGGATATGAATCATGCGGCGCGGCGCGCGGAATTGCGCGATGAAATAGTGCGCGAATCCAGCGTACTGAACGCCGAATTCGAATGTTACGCGCGCCCGTTCCGTATCGCGCCGGAATTGGAGCAATATATGAATAACGCCAAAGGAACAGCGACGGCGGTAACCCGGACGAATATTCGCGACGTTCCATTGCCGGACCATGTAAACGAAATGATAGAAGACCGGGATATCAGACCGTTCAAAACAACGGTTCAAATAGCCAGACCCGTGACGCGGGCGGATATCGCCGCGCTGGCCGGGCGGCGCGAACAGGGCCAGGTGGGTGGAAAAAGCTTGGGCATAGGCGGCAGCAACCAACACGCAACGGAATTGTCATACGAATCGTGGGCGGGATTTCGCGCCGAAACAAGAACATGTCACATCTGCGCCGACATATCGGTGTGCAGCGCCAGCGAAACCACCAACAGGGAAGCGGCGCGGCGTATCAAGAATATGTTGGTGACGATTGCGGTGTCGTGCGCGACGGCTGGTATTGCAAAGGGCGCAGAGAAACTGGCCGAAAGCGCAAAGGCATCCGCCGAAGCTGCGCAAGTTACGGCAGAAGGAGCAAATATCACAGCCGAAGGAGCACAAAAATTAGCCGAATCAAAGACTGCAATGGCCGAAATGTTAACCAACACTACCAGCAAAATGAACCCGGAAAGCGCAAGTTTTTCCAATATGCAACTCATTGCAGAACAAACAAGTCAAAAAGCAGCAATTTTATCCGACAAGGCCGCTGTTTTAACTAAAACTGCGGAAGATGCTCAGAAAATATCCGATGCTGCGGCACAAACAGCAAAAACTGCGCAAACCGCTGCAAACGTGACAGGTAAGGTTGTTACTAATCCCTACGGCCAAGCGGCGGCGGCCGGCGCAATCAGTGCCAGCGGTGCGGGCGAAAAAACACACATGGGTGATGAAATCGCATGGGCCGCCGCAAATATGGCGGTCGGATATGGAGTGGGCGCGGCGTGCGGCGCCATGTGGGGCGCATTCCCTATCGGAACGATTGCGGCGGCGGCGATTACGCTTTTCGCTGCGGCCGGCGCCGTAATTGTGCATAATTGCAAAAGCTGTTTCGGTATGAACGGTTCCAACCTTTCGCATTCGTGCGAACTGGTCGAATCAAGTTGCGAAGATATCCAGATGTAATAGTGACTGGTGGCTCGTGCTGGTGGCTCGTAGGGGCGCGTGGAAACGCGCCCTTTAATTTTGATTGCGTTCATACTATGCGGGCGCGTTTCCCCCGGGTCCCGGCGAAATCGAAGATTTCGCGGGGTGGGTGCGCGCCCCTACATACGCCGGCGGCGTGGCAAAACAACCGCTGCGCTGAACGCCAAAATAATAATCATCCACCAATCGCGGCCTATGCGGCGATACGGCGTGATATGCGACTGTCCAACGCGGCCGTCCAATATTCCGGCAACGCCAATCGGCAAACTGGAAACAATACGTCCATCTGCATTTATAAACGCGCTTATCCCGGAATAATTCGCGCGCACGACGGGCAACCCCATTTCAATGGCGTGTCGGCGTGTCATGTCCAAATGCTGGTGTGTGCCGGGCGTTTTACCAAACCAAGTATCGTTAGTGATATTGATAATCGCATTTGGGAAATTACTCCCCCCTTGGGGGGAGTCGACGCGCATAGCGCGTCGGTGAGGGGACGATTTTTCGGGCAACAACGAATCGGAAAAAATAATTTCATAACAAATCGCCGGCGCGAAATTAAATCCGTTAACATTGATTATTTCCGGCCCGTCGCCACGTTCCAACTGACCCGGCGTCGGAACAATGTCGCCCAGCGGCCGGTATTCTCCGAACGGCACCAGATGCGATTTCGAATAGACACGATTTATTTTTCCATCCGGTCCCGCAATAATCATAGAATTTTTCAAATCTTGTTTTTGTATATCGAACGACATTGCGCCCGCAATCACGGGGCGGCCCAATATTTTCGACGGCGGGAATTCGTTATCGACAACCATGTAAGGATATGATGTTTCCGGCCAGACTATGATATCGGGCGCACCCGGAATCCTGCTTAATTCCACCAGCTGTTCCAGATTTTTCGCCGCGCGCGCGCGCAAGGCCTCCATCGAATGCGTCGCCTTGTCCGACGCGGACACCGCCGGCTGGATTATGCGTATCATCGGCGATTCCGAATCGGCGGAACGATTCGCAAGCCCGATATTATAATTGCCATACCCTATTCCGACCAATAACAGCGCGCCGAAAATTCCAATGGGTAAAAAATCTATGCTCTTTGCTCTATGCTCTATGCTCTTTGCGATTGCGTCAACAATCGCAACTATCAGCCCGATTATTACGAACGTAAGGCCCAACGCCCCCCACAAAGCCATTGAATTGGACAACAACGGGAACGGCATTGCCGCATTTGCAATCGGATTCCATGGGAATCCCGTGAATATCCATTCGCGCAGCCAAAGAACGAAAGTCCACGCCGCCGCAAATACGACCGGCCGCCGCCAGCCGTCCGCACGCGATATAAGTGCAAGCCAAAACGGGCCCGCAAAAATCAATCCGCCGACCAATGCTATGCCAAGTACGCCGGGCGCGGTCCATATCGCGAACTGGGCGGCCAATTCGGGGTCTACATAAATCGAATTCAAAATCCACCAGAAATTCGCAACCGCGTAACCCGCGCCAAAAGCAAAAGGCATAAGGCATATGGCATATGGCATACGGTTTATTTTTTTATCAAACACTAACCAGTATGCCCCACCGACGCCCAATACGGTCAAAGGCCACAAGTAAAATGGGGCAAACCCGAACGCTGCGGCGGCACCAAATACAAGACATAGGAAATATAATTTGATTTTATACCATATGCCATATGCCATATGCCTTATGCCCTTTAATATCTTTTGTTCCAACGATTCCATTTTGTCTGCGTCCTTGTCTTTTATATGGTCGTATCCGATTAAATGCAGAACTCCATGAACGACCGTATGCGCCGCATGGTTTGCAAACGATTCTTGTAGGGGCGTATTGCATACGCCCGGGCGGGGTAACCCCGCCCCTACTTCGCGCATTACGGTATCGAACGAAATAAAAATATCGCCCAGCAATTCCGAATCGCCTGTTTCGAACGACAGCACGTTCGTCGGTTTGTCCAGTCCGCGGTATTTTTTGTTCAGCGCGCGCAATTCCGAATCGCCGGTTAGCACAATCGACACTTCGGAAGTTTTATTTTTATACCCCGCCATGGAAAGAGTCGCCCGGGCGATTCGTTCAAAATCGATATTATATTGCGTCCACCGCGTGTCATTGATGTTTATGTGAATATTTGCAGACATGCGGAAATCATAAATCAGAAATCCGAAATCAGCAATCAAAATTTACAAAATATGTCGTTTATTATTGGCATCGGGCGGGGATATAATCCTTTCCGCCTCCATCCGTTCGATAAGCGTCGCGGCCTTGTTATATCCGATTCCCAAACGCCGCTGGATATAAGATATTGTCGGCTTTTTATCGCGCGTGACGTATTCGACCGCCTGGCGGTATAAATCGCCGTCCTTTTCGGATTTGGACCGCGGCATGCCGGGAATGGAATAATCCTCGCCGCCGCCGTCAGACGCGCCGAACGATTCGTCGTTGTCGCCCACGCCTTCGACGTATTCCGGTTCCCCCTGTTCGCGCAAGAAATCCGCAACTTTGTTTATTTCCTTGTTCTCTATATACGCGCCGTGTATGCGGACCGGAACGCGGCCGGCTTCGGAAAACAGCATGTCGCCGCATGCCAGCAATTGTTCCGCGCCCTTTTCGCCCAATGTCGTCATGGAATCTATGTTCGACCGCGCCTGGAAAGAAATCCGTGTCGGAAAATTGGCCTTTATAACGCCGGTGATGACGGACGTGTCCGGACGTTGGGTTGCCATGACCAGGTGGATTCCGGCCGCGCGCGCCTTTTGCGCCAGACGCTGGACGCATGCCTCTACCTCTTTGCGGGCGACGGACATCAGGTCCGCGACTTCGTCTATAATCACAACCAGATACGGCATATCGGACAGGTCGACTTCGCGCATCTCGAATTCCAAATCGCCGGTCTCTGGGTCGGTTCCGACCGGAACATTTTTCATGACCGGCTTGCCCTTGGCGCGCAGCTTTGCGACTTCGTCGTTATATCCTTCGATATTTTGAACGCCGACGTCCTTTAATTTTTTATACCGTTCCTCCATTTCGCGCACGGCCCATTTCAGCGCGTTTACCGCCTGGTTCGCGTCTGTTACAACCGGAGTGATAAGATGCGGGATATCGCGCCACAAAGTGAAATCCACGCCTTTGGGGTCGACGATGACCATTTTGCATTCGTCGGGTCGGAACCGGTACAGAATCGACATTATTATGGATTGCACGAACACGGATTTTCCGGAACCGGTGCGGCCGGCGATAAGGACGTGCGGCATTTTGGCCAAATCGAAATAGACGGGATGCCCGCCGATATCGACGCCCAGCGCCAGCGGTATATGATAATGTGAATGCACAAAATCGGAATTGGTGATAAGCGATTGGAACCGCACCACTTGGCGGCCCATGTTCACCATTTCGACGCCGATGTACCGCGTGCGCGGAATGGCGGCGATACGGATATTTTCCGCGGCCATCGCGCGCGTCATGTCTTTGACGGTGTCGGTTATGTTTTTGATTCGCATGCCGTCGGCCGGTTCGAATTCGTACAAAGTCACAATGGGCCCGGGTTTTATTCCCATGACTTTTCCGAACACACCGTATTGTTCGAAATTTATTTCCATCGCATGGGCGGTTTGTTTTAATTCGCTTGTTACGGCATGCTTTGAAAATACGGATTTTTCCAAAAACTGCGGCGGGGGCAGTTCGTATTCCTGTTCGGCGGCCGCGACCTTTGGCGCCCGCTTTTTCTTTGGCGCCGCGCGGCGTTGCGGTTTTATTTCCTCTTCTTCCTCTTCGCATTCCTCTTCTTCGTATTCTTCTTCTTGTTCGACTATTACGGGCCTGTATTCCACCAGGCGCAGCGCGCTTCCAACCCACATTGCAAAATTGGCGATTCTTTGCGCGCCGGCGCTAAACGTGGAAATTTTCACACGCAATAAAACGCCGGCCATCAAAAAGAATAAAACGATGAATAAAATCCCGAACAAGAAAACGAATTTCCCGGCGAACAGTCCGATGTCATTCGCAATAACGGCGCCGGCCATTCCGCCGGTCATGTAATTCGAGGCGAAGAAAGGACCGAACAACGCCCGCACAGTGCCGTCTAAAACGCCGGACGCGGCTATGCATCCCATACCGGCGGCGCCCAGAATTATGGTCAGAAAAGCGCGCACGGTATCGTATTCCGGCGACCATGAAATTCCGGATAATATGTTCCAGCCCGCGCGCATGATATAAAGTAGCATGAACAGGGCCGGAATCCATCCTACTATGTAAATCATGCCGGAAATAATATTGCCAACCATGCTTTGACTGCCGAAATTGGACAGCGCGCCGATACCGGAAAGCCACGGGTTATGCAGAAAAAACGCAAAGACCAGAACAGCGCCCGCAAAAAGCAAAGCGGCGCCAAGCGCGCGCACCGACAACGCCCTTAAAGCGTTGCTGATTGATTCCGGTAAAAAGCGTTTTGATTTTTTTTTCATAGGTCGTAAGACGTGAAACGTAAGGCGTGAAGCGCAAAACGACAAGAATGTTATCTTGCGTCTTACGTCTTACGCCTTACGCTTCACGATTTTTTTCTTTGCCGCCTTTTTGGGCGCAGGCGCGTCGCAGCTTTTTTTATCTTTGGCGATTTCTTTTTTGAACACCTTTATTCCTTCGGCCAGGTTCTTCATCATGCCGGGGAATTTCTGGCTGCCGAACAGTACGAATACCAGCGCAGCAATTATTATTATTTCCCAAAATCCGAATCTCATTTTTTTCTCCTATTATTATCTTGCGACGAAACAATCCAGCCCGTCGGATTTCGCGTTGCGGCAGAATCCGTTGGCGTCGCCGCCGGTTTCGAATCCCGTCACGCGCAGACGGTATTTTGTCTGGCCGCCGACCTGGGCCGCCAATACGACGAACGACCGGCCTTCGAACAGGCTTTTATGACGCGCGCGCAAACGCCTTTCTCCGGCCAGTGCGCTTTCGCGGCTGTCATACGCGCCCATTTGAACCGTCCATCCGGTCGCGGTATTTTTTGGCTGTGCGACCACCGGGGCGGGTTTTGACGCGGGCGGCGGCGGTGTTGCATCCCTTGCCGCGGTGCTTTGCGATACCGGGCGCGGGCGCGGCACTTCGACCGTCGGGGTCGTACCAGCGTTCGGATTGAATTTTGCGTCCGGCCTGTCTTCAACGACGCGCACCGGCACGCCGGTCGGCTCCGCCTCTGGTTCCACGGGGGGCGGCGCGGCCGTGACTTCAGCCGGTTGTTCCTGTACCGGCAGGTCAAGGCGTATGTCGACGACATTATCGGGGTCGGTTCCGGCGATGCGTATTATTATGTACGACGCCAGGGCGATTACCAACGCGGACGCGCCCAGCAGCAGCCACGGCCGGCGCGGGCGCGGAGACGATTCGAATCCTTCGGGCATTTCGATTTCGGCATCGTCGTCCAGGTCCAACAATTCCAATTCTTCTTGTTCGTTCATGATATGCTCCCTTTGGTCGCAACTAACAACTAATAGCTAATAACCAACGACTAGCGGTCAGGCAATTATACAGTATAATTATATCACAAAAAACCGCCGAAAACAAATATTTCGCGTAAAAAAATGCTTGCGCTTCACGCCTTACGTCTTACGCTTTACGTTCATAAACATAAATCCTGTGCTGGCCCAGACTGTCTTTGTGCAGCATTATTGTCTGCGCGGGTTTGGTATTCGGCAAAGGAAAATCCAATGACAAAAGAATGTTGAAATTATTTCTGTACGGCTCTATGGCGTGCATCAGCCACGGCCCGGAATAACATACCGCGATATCGAATTTTTTGTCTTTTATAAAACGCGTCGCATCGCCGAAAATAAACCGGCAGTTTTTCGGACCGCGGAAAAAACGTATAATCCATGAAAAACAAAAAGGCAGAATTTTGAATTCAACGCCCGCGACATTTGATTTCGGAAATTCGCGCGCAATCAGCATGGCCATTCCGCCCAGACCGGACCCTATGTCGATGACGGTTTTTGCATCCGGCCGAATTTTTCGGATTTCGGCCAGGATGGCTTTGCGCATTACTTTCCTGCTGGGCAATGTCGGCGCAATCTTGAACAGCTGCATTTTTATAACGTCGATAATTATCACAATGCATATGACGTATGCAATTATAGACAAAGCTGCCATCAGCAAAAATATTATTTCCATAAGCAAACCTTTTCAGAAAGATTAAGGGGCGGGAAAATTCCCGCCCCCACATATATTTACTGTACCGGATTACCAGCCCGTCTTCACACAGTCAAGAAGGGTATGACCGACAGTGGACGTCAGGAAGGTAAGCATCATTCCAACGCCGAACAAAAGAATAAATCCGACAATCAGCGCGATTCCCTTTGTTTTGACATCTTCGTCCCATTTTTCAATCTTGCCGGCTTTGATATATCCCCACGCCCACGACATGATTATAAACGCGGCGCCGACAAAGCACAGTGTGCGCAACAGTTTGAACACTTCCTGTAACGAGAATATCAACGGGCAAAGCTCCCTTTGGTTTATTGTGGTGCCACCCTGCGCCTGGGCATACGCGGCGGCGGCGAATACGGCCATGAACACGCCCGCCATTGCAAAATTTTTCAATATGTTTTTAATTTTCATAAGACAAACTCCATAGTTTGTTTATATTATATCATATTTGCCCATGGAAAAAAACAAATTTTTTTCCTTTATGCGGCCGGCTTGTTGCCGAAATTGGGCGGCACAATCAACTTGTGGTTTTGTTCCACGATGGGTTCTTTTTCGCAACCACAGCATCCAGCGACAGCGAATACAGAACATAACGTAACCAACATTAATATCTTTTTCATAATTTTTCCTTTTTTTTGTAGGGGCGCGTGGAATCCGAGTTGGCAATTTATTGCCATTACGAGGATACGCACAGCCGCAAAGCGGCGAGCGAAACGCGCCCATATCATATTTCCAAAGTTCTTGTTTTAATTTTGTCTTTCAAACCGTCGATGAAATCGGATAGTGGAATTCCGTTTTTCTGCGCGCCGTCGCGGGTGCGGATTGACACGGTGCCGTCCGCCGCCTCTTTTTCCCCGACAACAATCATGTAGGGAATTTGTTTCAATTGCGCGTCCCTGATTTTTTTCTGCATGCTTTCCGAAGACAAATCCGTTTTAATACGCAGTCCGCGCGTCGCGGTTTTGATTTCAACATCGTGCAAAGCTGCGGCAACCTTTTTCGCGTATTCCTCATACTGGTCCGAAATCGGAATTATGACGGCGTGAACGGGCGCAAGCCATACGGGCAGTTTGCCGGCCAAATGTTCAATCATAACGCCCATAAACCGGCCCAGCGAACCGTATATCACGCGATGGATTATGACGGGCGTTTTTTTCTGGCCGTCTTTGTCCGTATAAACGCAACCGAACCGACCCGCCAATTGGAAATCCAATTGAATGGTGCCGCACTGCCATTCTCTTCCAATACTGTCCGTCACCTGTATGTCCAGTTTCGGTCCGTAAAAAGCGCCGTCCTTTTCTTTCAATCCGAAACCGCCCGCCCCGAATCGTTCGGTCAGAATATTTTTCAGTATCTGTTCCGCTTTATCCCATACCGCGATTTCACCCATAAAATCATCTGGTCGCGTGGACAGGTCTATGCGATACTTCATCCCGAATAAATCGTAATATTCCTTTATCATGTCCAGGATTCTGTTGTATTCGTCTTCCAGCTGATTTTCGGTGCAGAATATGTGCGCGTCGTCCTGGTTGAATTCGAAAGTACGGAACAGCCCGTTCAATGCGCCGGACGCCTCGTATCTATACAGCATGTCCGCGTCGCAAAGACGGTACGGCAAATCGTGATAGCTTTTCGGGCCGTGCATATACGCGACAATCGCATTCGGGCACGACATGGGCGACAGCGCATATACATTGTTGTCGTCTTCTTTGAATGAAAACATGTTTTCGCTGTAATGCGCCCAATGCCCACTGGTTTCATACAGTTCTTTTTTATTCATCAACGGCGACCGAAATTCCACATACCCGTTTTCTTCGTGATAGATGGCCCAGAAATTGTAAAGCTCTTTATAAACAATCAATCCGTCGGGCAGCCAGTACGGCACGCCCGGCGACCGACCGTCGAAAAAGAACAAATCCAGCGCCGGGCCGATTTTCCGGTGGTCGCGCTTTGCCGCCTCTTCCATCATTAACAGATGCGCGTCCAACTCTTCCTTTGTCATAAAGGCGTCGACATAAATACGTTGCAGCATTTTGTTTTTTGAATCGCCCTTCCAATATGCGCCCGCGACGGACCGGATTTTGAACGAATCGCGCGGCAATTCTTTGGAAGATTCGACGTGCGGCCCGCGGCACAAATCGGTAAACCCGCGAAAATCATACACGGATAATTTCGCGCCCGCGGCATCGTATTCGTTAATCCATTCCATTTTGAACGGCTCGTCCCGAAAAGTTTCGCACGCCTCCTTTTGCGATAATTCGCGGCGTTCGAATTTTCCCGCGCTTTTTATCAAATCACGCATTTCTTTTTCGATTTTTGGAAAATCTTCTTCGGTAATCCGATGTTCCAAATCGAAATCGTAATAGAACCCGTTTTCAATGGCGGGCCCGCCGCCGAACTTTACGTCCGGCCATAATTTTTGCACCGCCGCCGCCAGAACGTGCGCCAGACCGTGACGAATAACATCTATATTATAAGACATAACAACATACCTTTATTTGTTATTTTAATTATTGACTATTGTATAAGGAAAACGCGCAAAGCGCAATAGAATTCAGACCCCAAACGGGGTTGTGGCGCCTGTAAAAAGAACAAACAATTTATTCATAACAGGGTTATTCTATTATAATTTTCTTAAAAATCAAATCATTTTTCCATGTTGTGCCGACTGGGTATAAAAACAGGGCCCTATGTATAATCAATACACAAGGCCCTGTTTTCATACCCACCGCGGACCGGCAGGAAAATCAATCATCTTACATAATCAATAATGCTTCCAAACAGCACCGCAAAGAAAAAGCAAACGCTGCCCGCAATCACGAACAGATGCCAAATCATGTGCGAATATTTCAGTTTCCGCCACATATAGAATATGATTCCGATTGAATACGAAAGACCGCCGGCCAGCATGAACCACAGCGCGCGCGCGGAAACCGTCGCCAAAACTTTCGGCAGTATCAAAAGCAAGGTCCATCCCATGGCCAGATACAACAGCGCTATCCATTTCGGCTGGTACTGCGGGTTGCGGATTTTCATATATGCGCCGAAAATCGTAATCGCCCAAAGAATTCCGAACACCGTCCATCCGGCGACCCCGCGCATATTGACGAGTAAGAACGGCGTGTACGTCCCGGCTATAAGCGCGTATATGGCGACGCTGTCCCAGATTTCGAAAAAAGTTTCCGATTTCTGGCCAATCATCGCGTGGCAAAGCGTCGACCC
Organism: Alphaproteobacteria bacterium; assembly: GCA_009782315.1. Lineage (GTDB taxonomy): Bacteria > Pseudomonadota > Alphaproteobacteria > Rs-D84 > Rs-D84 > WRKW01. The sequence continues at coordinate 783 of WRJH01000004.1, read as the reverse complement.
GAAATACAAAGTAAACATGGTTGTGCCGAATATCGCGGTCGATACGACGGCCCAGGCATTGCCGGCCAATACGGCGAACACGACCAGAATGACCAGTCCCGCAATGGCAAGTCCTATTCCGATGCCATGCGTCAATATATCAAAAACCCATTCGGATTTCGACGGCACGCGTTCCCAGCGGAACATTCCCGTCGCCTGCAAAGTGCGAAGCAGCAGACTACCCCGTGTGGATTTTTTAACCGCGCGCAATTTTTGTTTTACTATTTTTCTTGATTTCACCATTTTATTTTCCTTTTGTCCATTCGTCCGACGCCGCCCATATTTTCACGCCCCACTTGTCCCACCTTGCCGTTTGCTTGTCCAGAAATTCATCGAACGGTTGTTCGATTACCCGCCTTGCGGGCTGGCTGGCATGCCGCACGACCAGTTCGCCGTCTTTTCTGATAACCAATCCGATATGCGACAGCAACACGTCGGACCCCAGTTTATCACCCACAATCGGATTTTTCCATACAATTCCGATAACGGAACCGCTTGGTATCTTTGATTGGTTTATCATGTCAAACGAATCTTTGGGAATATATGAAAGCGCGACGCTGTGCGGTTCGTCGAAACATTCGACTCCCGCGCCCTTTACGGCAATGAATCCGCATCTGTCCACAACGCCGTACCGCAATTTTATCGGCGCGCCCAAACCGGACGTTATGTCGATGATTGTTCCGGCGTTGTCGTGGTCCACCTCAAAAAAATGCCGGCGGCGGGCGTAATCAAGGCGGCCCTTGA
>WRJH01000003.1 GCA_009782315.1 Alphaproteobacteria bacterium | reverse complement strand
GCCATTTAAAGCGGTACGTGAGTTGGGTTAATAACGTCGTGAGACAGTTAGGTCCCTATCTACTGTGGGCGTTGGATATTTGAGCGAACTTGACCTTAGTACGAGAGGACCGGGTCGAACGAATCCCTGGTGTACCTGTTGTCGCGCCCGCGGCAGCGCAGGTTAGCTAAATTCGGAACAGATAACCGCTGAATGCATCTAAGCGGGAAGCTGGTCGCAAGATAAGATATCCCCACCAATCCTGTTGTAGACTACAACGTTGATAGGCGGCAAGTGCAAGCCCTGCGAGGGGTTCAGCTCAGCCGTACTAATCGGATGATAGACTTTTTATCTTTGTTTGATTTGTTGAGCGCCATCGGTGCTCTACAAATCAAACGAATGCTTGAAGAGTATGTTGAAAGTAAAGATTCTTTTTTGGATTGTTACGATGCTCGGCAGATTTTGTTCTGGTGATTATTGAGCGGGAGACACCCTCTGTTCCATCTCGAACCAGACAGGGAAACCCCGTATCGCCAATGGTACTTTGGCTTAAGCCACGGAAGAGTAGGTCGTCGCCAGTACAAAATCTGTTTTTGACCCGTTTGCGCAAAGCGCAGCCGAGGCAGACATAAAGACCGCAATATATTTCCATCCCCGTGTTTACATGGGGACTTTTTTATTTGCATTTGCCGGATTTTGGATTATTATCCCGGTACAACCGCGCAAGAGAGAGATGCGCAGAAATTTCCAAATTTCGGTAGGGGGCGTAAGCATAAGGACTATAAAATGGACAATGGATTGCTGAAAGTCAACTTTCCGAAAAATAAGATTGTAACAGAAACCCCATATAATTTTTCACAGGAAAACATTGAAACTAGAATCACTTCTATTTTGGGCGAAATATTCCGCGACGGCAATTATATTATAAACCAAGGGAATTTAGAACCCCAAGGGTCAGATGTAAATTGGAGGATAGGGACCATGGATATAGATGGCGAATTGGATATCAAAGTGTCCGATGTATTGAAGAAAACATTCTATATACATGTCGATTACAGGTACAATCATTGGAACAACATAACCGGTCTGTGCGGTTCGTCTGATGATAATGTCCCCCAAACTGTGGAAATAACATTGTCTGGTATGAAAAAATGCAATAAATGCAAAAAGAAAATTTGCAATGCCTGTCGCGAACCATTGCCGGTCGCGTTGCACCTGTTTATAAAAGACTATGCGGTGAATGGAAAATAAAATGAAAACCAAAACAGACGTTAAAAATACCATCCGCAAACCGCAAGAAAATCCAAATTCAAACCGGGTCAAAAAACAAGGCGAAGTTCATGCGACGGAATTCGTCGTCGTATGCCCAAAGGGCGCAACCGACCATGTCGGCCGCCCGGCGACCCATTACAAGGGCAATTTATTGGACAATATAGCCAATATCGGCCATCGCTTTACGACAAGCAAAACCGCCGTGGAAGAAGGCTGGACGATTGACGACCACAAGGTCGAAATGAAGAGCATAAAGGTCATAACGGCCAGCAACAGCGCGGCTTCGCGCGACACCCCGACCACGGTTCATCCGGTCCAGAAAGACACGGTGACCGGCGCCGAGAGTTTCGATTCGGTCGTTTGGTGCGAATATACCGCCAAGGTTGGAGAGATGATTGTAAACACTCCCTGGATGTGCTTTGTCGATTTCGAACGCGAGTATGTCATCCACGCCGCGAAGGATGCGCCCGACTTTGTCGCATATCTTTTTGGCCATCCCGACCATCCCGGCTGCATAGACGGTATAAGGCGGGCCATCGAGAGTGCGTATCGTGCGGCGCGGGGCCGATAAACTTTATTCCGCGACGATTCCAATCAATCTTTTTACAATTTCGGCGGACGCATCGTCGCCCGCGGGCGCGTATTCAACAAATTCAAAAGATATCGCACCCTTGAATTCATCTATAAAAAATTCCGCCGCGGCGACATCAATACCGTTTTTTGCCGGCACCAAGACTTCTTTGAATAGGCCCGGGTCAATCGAATCGAAATCGAACGACAGAACGAAAGGCCGGTCGCCAATTCGTTCTTTGATTTCACGGACGGCCGCGGTCCGCTGTTCCGGCGTTTTCAATTCGTCGCTGGTGCGCATGAATATATTGTTTTCAGCAATAAATTCTATTTCCGCGGGTTCATAAGAACGCGGTCCCAGATAAAAAAGATTTTCCGGTTTCAGCGCGGGACGTTTCTTCATCAAAGAAAGCCAGCGTTCGTCGCCCGTGCCCAGCAGCGCGCGCACGTTTGAACCGTGCGGGCTGCCCGAACCCTGCTGCCTTCCGCTTTCCGGTGAATGTATATCCAGATGCGAATCTATATAGACCAGACATAAATCCGTGTCCGGCATTTGGTCCGCGATGGCCGCGAAATGCCCAAAGTTTACCGAATGGTCGCCGCCGATTAATATATGCCGGCCGGCCGGCGCCCTGTTATAAATTTCCCGTTGTATTTTGAAATTTTCGCCAAACCTGTCGGCCGCGCATTCGTTCGCATCAAACGGTTCCGAATGCACAATCGTCCAATCGTTTCCTGAAAACATTTCCCGCACCCGCGCCGGCGCGTCCGCGCACCCGCCGTCGATTGCGACCCGCAGGCAGCCGCGACCATATTCTATTCCGATAAATTTATTCATTGTATTTTCCAGACTATAAAACCGGCGCTGTTTGCGCCGGTTTGCATTAAATCAAAAGATGTTTTTATTTCTTTTTCTTTGATTTCGCTTTCGGCTTTGCTTTCGTTTTCGCCTTGGCCGGTTTCGATTCAAGTGCGCCGAACAGTTCTTCGCGCCATTCCAGGAATTCTTTTTCTTCGGCGGCCGCGCGTCGTTTTTCAAACCGGATTTCAAAAGACAATACTATCGCCGGTATCAAAAACAAAACGATTCCCGCAATTTCCAGCGCGCCGGTCAGCCACATGACATAGACGTTGGTGGATGACAGGTCGAACCCGGGCAGCGCCCACATGAAATACTGCATCGCGTTCGTCATGATGAACGCCCAGAATACAATCACGAACAGTATAGTTGTCAAAAACGCGGTGAAAGTTATCCGACGCATATTCCGTATTGTTGTTAAATAGTCCATAGTTTTCTCCTTTGGTATCTTTCGAAATTGTAGCATATCAAGTGAAAAGTGACAAGTGATAAGTGATACTTGTAATCCTGGAACGGCGGTATCACTTATTACTTGTCACTTGTCACTTTTTATTGCTATTTGATTTTTGCCGGTGTATACTTTTCGGGTGAAAAAATTCGGCGCGTTTTTATCTTTCCTTAAAAAATCAACGATTCTGCTGCTGCGCGGCGCGTTCTGGGCCGCCGTCGTTCTGGTCATTCTGGCAACCGCGCTGGTCGTGAAATACGGCCGCGATTTGCCGGACTATAAAAAACTGGCCGCGTATTCGCCGCCGGTCGCGACGCGCCTTTATGCCGCCGACGGCTCTTTGCTTATCGAATATGCCGAAGAACGCCGCGTGTTCATAGAATTCGAAGACATGCCGCCGCAACTGGTCAACGCGTTCGTCGCCGCCGAAGACAAGAATTTCTGGCGCCACGCCGGAATCGACGTTTTCGGAATCGCGCGCGCCGCGACAAACAACCTTATCAAAATACTGGGCGGGCCGACGCGGTTTTCAGGTGCGTCGACGGTAACCCAACAGGTCGCGAAGAATTTCTTTTTATCATCCGACCGCACCATCGCGCGCAAGGCAAAAGAGGCTATTCTGGCGCTGCGCCTGGAACGCGCTTTTTCCAAACAGCATATAATGACCCTGTATCTGAACCAGATATTTTTGGGCGCGCGCGCGTACGGCGTGGGCAGCGCGTCCTTGATGTATTTCAACAAGCCCGTAGCAGAGCTGTCTTTGTCCCAGATGGCTTTCCTGGCATCGCTGCCCAAGGCGCCGAACAACCGCGACCGCGCGGTCGAACGCCGCAATTACGTATTGCGCCGCATGATGGATGAAGGGTTCATTACAAAACAGCAGATGACGGAAGCTATGTCGGACCCATTGAACATCAACCGCGGATTTATGGCCCAGATGGAGGATGATTTTCAATATTTCGCCGAAGACGTCCGCCGCGAACTGTTGAATAAAATCGGGCGCGAAATGCTGTACAACGACGGACTGTACGTAAAGACGACAATCGTTCCGGAATTGCAGCGCGCGGCGGCCGCGGCATTGAAATCCGCAATCGACACATACAGCCAGGGCCGCGAAGAGCGACTGCAAGGCGCAATCATCGTGGTAAATCCGCACACCGGGCGCGTTTTGGCAATGTCGGGCGGCGATTCTTTTGCGGAATCTTCGTTCAACCGCGCGACCCAGGCCATGCGACAGGTCGGTTCGACAATAAAGCCTTTTGTTTATCTGGCGGCGCTGGAAACCGGGAACTATACGCCGCAAACCCTTTTGATGGATGCGCCCATCGTCGGATGGCGCGAAGACGAAAAATTATGGAAGCCGGAAAATTACGACCGCAAGTTTTTGGGCAACGTTCCTTTCCGCCTTTCGCTGGAAACCAGCCGGAACGTGCCGACCGTGCGATTGGTCGACGATATCGGCGTGCGCCGCGCCGTCGCCACGGCCCAGCGGTTCGGCGTGTACGACAACAATATGCGGCACATGAATTTGTCGCTGGCGCTGGGGTCGGGCGAGACGACTTTGGCCAAACTTGCGCTGGGGTATGCCGCGTTCATCAACGGCGGATACAGGCATGATTTGAAACTGGTCGACTATGTCCAGGACAGGCATGGGAAAATCATAGGAACCAGAAACCAGGAATCAGCAGGCGACATGTCCATGGAATGGACGCCCGGCATGCTGCCGCCGGAACGGGTAGAGCCGGGCGAGGCGCTTGCCGACCCGCAAAGCCTGTACCAGATAGTATCCATTTTGCAGGGCGCGGTCGAAATGGGAACAGGGCGCCAGGCGCGTGTGCCCGGACGCACCATCGCGGGCAAGACCGGAACCACAAACGAAGTGCGCGACGTCTGGTTCGTCGGTTTTTCCAAAGACCTGGTCGCCGGCGTTTATTTGGGATACGACAATCCCCATCCCTTGGGGCCCGGCGCCGGTTCATACATGGCCGCGAAAGTTTTCGGCGATTTTATGAAAGTCGCGCTTCAAAATGAAAGCAACCGCCCGTTCCCCATACCGGACGGCCTGGAACTCATACGTGTGAACCGCGCAACAGGCATCGCGGCCAGCCAGGACCCCGAAGGAACCATTATTCTGGAAGCGTTCAAACCGGGGCAAAAGCCCAATCCGCCGCGGGGCGCGCCAAATGAAGATGGCGCATCGGGCGAAACAGTAGTGGGCGGAGTGTTTTAGGTAAAAGGTATGAGGTAAGAAGTATGAGGTAGGTGGACGATGGATACTTCATACCTTTTACTTCACACCTCTTACCTTTTTTCTTGACTTTCAAGAAAAATATGCCATTATTGCATAAAGTTTTAGACAAAAAGGCAAAAAATATGGAAAATTATGCTATATTTCAGACAGGCGGCAAACAATATCGCGCAAAAGTCGGCGATACCATCAAGATTGAAAAGTTAAAAGCCGAAGGCAAGGTCGAATTCGACCAGGTTCTGATGGTGGGCGACAAAGTCGGCGACCCGATTGTCAAAGGCGCGAAAGTCGTTTGCGAAATATTGGAACAAAAACGCGCGGATAAAATTTTGGTGTTCAAGAAAAAACGCCGCCAGAATTACCGCAGAACACGCGGCCACCGCCAGCATATAACGGTGGTGAAAATAACAGAAATTAAAGGATAGTCGAAAGTCGAAAGTCGAAAGTCGAAAGATAAAATTCTGACGACTGAAGACTATAGACTGCCGACTGCTTGCGACTGAAAGGAGCAAATTATGGCACATAAAAAAGGCGGCGGGTCATCGTCAAACGGACGCGATTCAGCGGGGCGCAGACTGGGCGTCAAAAAGGGCGGCGGACAACGCGTCATTGCCGGAAACATCATTATCCGCCAGCGCGGAACGAAAGTTCACCCCGGTCTGAACGTCGGGATGGGCAAAGACCACACCATATTTTCCAAAATCGCGGGATTCGTGCGTTTCAAACGCGGAACCGGAAACCGCGCGACCGTATCGGTCATGCCGGAATAAAAAACGCCGCTTTCGCGGCGTTTTTTATTGTTTCATGCAACTGACCAGGACTTCTTCTTCGTTCCCGGTGACGGACAAAAGCAGCCATTCTTCGCCTTTGTTCCAAAGAACCAGACGGGTGTCGTTTGTGCTTCCCGCATATCTGGCGCCGCTGGCCGACTGCGACAATTTCATTTCTATGTCTTGTTCGTACATTTTCGCTTCGATTCTATCGCGGTAAATGCGCGCGTCCACATGGACTTCGCCGCACATCAGGTCGATGGTTTCCAACGGCTTTTCCCGGCAGGCGCCAAGAAATAAAGGCACAAGGCATAAGGCATAAGGCATAAGTTTTTTCATATTTTTTCCTTTTGGTTAACGGTGAAATTATCATCGAAAATCCAAATATTAACAACAGGAAAATATGCCTTATGCCTTGTGCCTTATGCCCTATTTTCCCCTTTACCTGCATGGCGCAAAAATGATATAATTTATTAGAATTAGTAGGAAAGGATATTCCATGAAGTTCACGCATTTTTTTATGGCGGCTATTTGCGCGGCGGTTTTTGCATTCAGCGCATACGCACAGGTTCAATACGGAGAGGCGGGCGTATACCAGGCCCAGGTCGCGGCGCAGCAAGCGGCGGCCGGAAGCCAGACGTATAATCCGCGCAGCGCGGCCGCACAGCAATCCGGCCGCACAGGCGGCGCAGGCGCAGGGTCGCGCGGCGTCGCCGCCCGCGGTCAGGCACAGGGCCGCGAAGGTTTGGGCGCCCGCGCGGTAACCGCGCGTACAGCGGCGGCACCGGCCGCCATCGCCACACCGGCAACAGCCGGCACAACCGCACAGCAAAGCCGCGCCACAACAACAACGCAGTCCGCGCGCAACGCCGCGCCAACGGCACGCGCCGCCACAGTTACACCGCGTAATGTCACAGGTCGCGCCGCCGCATCGACGCAAAGCCGCGCCGTTTCGGCGCGAACCGGAGTTATGCCGCAAAGCGCGCGCGTCGGAATGGTTGCGGGCGCATCCGCGACTTCGCGGGTTCCGGGCACATCGGTGAATTCCAATTCCCTTTTGTCGCAACGCATGTGGACGGGCAGCCACGCGAACATCATCGACCCGCAGACCGGTCTGATATCCGCGGAAGCGTACGCGAACTGTATGGACGCGTATTACACCTGCATGGATGAAATCTGCACCGCGCGCAATCCGGGACAGCGCCGCTGTGCGTGCGCTGGACGCGTTCTGACATTCAATTCGGCGGAAAAAACATTGAACCAGGCGCGCGAGGATTTATTGCGCGCGTCGGGCGAATTGGCGCTTATCGTCGCATCCGGCGGGCGCGACATATCGGCCGCATTCACGCTGACCGATGCGGAAAAAATTCTGAACTGCGTTTCGTTCCGCGAAGTTGTTTTCAGCGACAACGAAAATATGAAAACAGAATGGTGCAATAACAATACCGTTGCGCTTATAGCGCAAAGCGACACTGCTACCTGTACAGCCGGCACTATTCGCAACTTTGAAAACACAATGTGTCCGGGCGGTATGATAAACAGTTTGAACGGCATGGATTCGTCCATCAGCAATCTGCTTAACACCGCGAACAGCAATATGCAGCTGGTCGACACAATCACCCGCGACAACGACATGTTCGCCTGGTTGAAAAATATCAACAGCGCGTACAATATTACCGTGGATTTGGGGCTGCGCCGGCCCGGCGAAAGTTCGGTATTCGGCGATACGATGGTGAAAGACAATCTGGCAGAAACATGGGGATATGATTTGTTCCAATTCGCGCACAACGAAGTTTGCGGACGCGTTCTGGATTCCTGTTTCAACGGAATATACGAAGACTGTAAAAGCAACACGCCCGGAAACCTGAACAGCAAAATCACAATCAGCAACAACAATACCGACGTGAACAACGCATTCGCCATAAAATCCAACAGTTCCAGCACAGCCGCCACGGCCGTGTGTTTCGGATACAATGCGAATTCCGACCCGTTTGAAAATCTGCGCAAGCCCATCGCGGACGCGCGCCGCAGCGTTCTGGTCCGGTATGCGCTGGACGCGAACGCCGACTGCGACGTTTACGGCGAAGAATTGAAAACGATGACCCAGAACATGGCGTTCCAGCGTATTGCCGCAATGCAGGCGCTGCAAGCGAAACGCCTTGAATTCGAAACAACGGAAACAAACGCCCAGCGCGCGAATTCCACCGCCGCGAAAAACAATTTCGTGCAATGCCTGACCGAAATATGGGATTGTTACGAACAGATGCAGTACCAGTCGCAAAATTGGACGACCGCGAGAATCAAAGCGCACTGCACGCAGACGTCCAATATCCCCAGCTGTTACCGCGATATGATTTGCAGTCCGGCGCATACGTCCGTGGCGGCAATCATAGACAAGGTTGACAACGAAACTTGCGACAACAACCAGGATCCAAAGCTGAACACTTGCCGCAACGTTGTGACGCTGTCTGAAATCCTTTACGGCACGGGCGTAACGGGAACTATAAGTCAGCCGACTTATGGAACCGGCAAAAAATCAAAGGAAATCCGCGAATGGTGTCTGCAACAGATGAATGTGGACAATATCCGCGATTGGGGCGTGTTGCCGGATGGGTCGCAAGGCATACAGCCATAAGTGAACTGGTTTCGGATTTAATATGAAATCACAGGGAAGATTTTTCATAAAGACAGTGGCCCTGGCAACAGCCGGGGCTTTGTGCCTTGCTTTCATTGCAAACGCTGATGAACCAATCCAATACGGTCGCGCGGCGGTTTCCAGAACCGTGACGCAGGCTGCGGCGCAGGCGCCGCAGAGCATAGAGCATAGAGAAGAGAGCATAGATAATAGAGCGGAGAGAACGGCGGTCGCGCCAGGTGTATCGCGTAATGCCGTTGTAACACGCACAGCAACAACATCACAAGCCGTGCCGCAACAATCGGCCGCCGCACCCCAGGTTTCCGCCCCCGTTGTTGCGCGCACCCCCCTTCACCAAGGTTCCGGGGGGCAGGCTGTTGCGCGTTCTGCGGCCGTATCCCGCGCGGCGGGCGTTCAGGCGCAGGGCGCCGGCAGCGCCATGGGACGCGCGGCTTTTCATGAAAACGACAAAGGCGTTGTGAATCAAGAGGCCAGTTTGCGCCGCGCCGGAATCATTCTGCGGCCCACCGTCGCCGAAGTCGGCGGCCGCGGAAACGTCGCCGGCACGGGCCAGCCCACAACATCCAACATCGGCAACACCGGCCGCATCGCAACGCGCACCGACCGCGCCGGAACCCAAGTGACGTCCGTGTCTATTAACGAACTGACCGACAAGCTGTCCGCCATGGGCGATTTGACCGCCGCATGCCACGAACAATACACGGAATGCATGGACCAGTTCTGCAACGTCCTGGACGCGAATCAAAAACGGTGCAGCTGTTCCGACCGGCTGTCCAATTATTCCCGCGTCGAAAACGCCACAAAAGAAGCCAACAACGAATTGAACGAAGTCGCCCAGCGTATACGCTATGTCGGCCTTACCGCCGATGAAATCCGCGCGATATTAAGCGCGACCGAAGCGGAACTTGCATTGACCGGCGCGCGCGACACAACCGAAAACCGCAACATGCTGGACCAAATCGAACAGCTGATAAAAAATCCGGAATCGTTCGTCGCCGCATCCGGCACGACCGGATACGGTTTGGATATGAATATAGATTTCGCGCTGTCGGGCGATCCGGCCGAAATGTTCAATATCGGTAATCTATTCGGAACCGGCGGCGGGACCTTTGCGAATATGCGCGGGACCCAATTATTGAACGCCGCAAGGGGCCGGTGTGAAAACGTATTGTCCGCTTGCCGGCGGTCCGGCGTCAACGTGTCGCAAATCACCGCCCGGTACGAAATTGAAATCGACCGCGACTGCACCCAGTACGAAAAGGGATTGGAAAAGATGAACCAGACGTTGCGCACCAATGTGCGCGCCGCGACGCAGATGCTGCAACAGGCCAGGCTTGCCGTCATGCAGAACCATAACCAATACGACGCAAAGGGTTGCGTCGGCGCGCTGGAAAAATGCATGACCGACGACATGGTGTGCGGCCGCGATTTTGTTAAATGCATAGACCCGACGAAAATGTATATCGACGAAAACGGCACTGTCGTTTTGGGCAAGGATATAACGAATATAACGGGCATGACGGCGGGATTCAATATGGCGGACATGTCGTTAGAGGGGCTGCCCGTGCCGGGTCAATGCTCTTCAACCGCACTGACCGACGGCACATGCATCATCAATTTCCTGTTGCAGAAAATCGGCACAAGCCAGGATGCGACCAGCGGACTTTGCCGTGCGACTATGGACCGGTGCCGTGCCGTCACGTATGACAAGTCCGGAAAATTCAATCCTCATAACGAGGTTGTAAAAACATTCATACAGCGCGCGATGGTTAATATAAAGGCCGCCCAGTCCCGCGTAATTTCCGATTTTGCGACAACGTGCATGCAGGACGTAGCATTCTGTTACAGCCAACAGGTCAGCCAGGTCGGCGCATGGTCGTCCAACGCGTCGGCGGAACATGTGTACAATGTTATGCGGGGCGCGTGCCGCAATGTCGCGCTGACATGCGGATACGCGGTATTTTCGGCGGAAACAAACCGAAATGACCAGAATGTTTTCATAAACGGAATTTCGGAAATATTCTATCAATCCATGCTGTGCCCGGATAATTCGACATTCGCAACTGGCGGAACAGCTATCAGCGCTAACGGTACGTCTAACGGCTGGGTCAACGCGATGTGTAAGTGCGACAGTTCATTTATGGTAATGAACGGCAGTTGTGTGTCGTATGAAGAATGCAATGCTGTGAATAATCAACAGTTGGGGGGCACAGGTGGAGCAATTCCAGGAATGCAATATTGCAGATGCGCGCCGGGGTATTCGTGGAAAGCGGAGGAAGGCGGCACGACAATGCAATGCCGGCAATAAAAAAACGGATTCGAAAGAATCCGTTTTTTGTAGGGGTGGATATATGCGCCCGTATAGTATGAACGTGTTCATAATTAAAGGGCGCATATATGCGCCCCTACGAACCACCAACCACGAATCACAACCCCACAAATTTCCGGGCGATTTTTTTAATGCCCTTGTCTTTGAAAGCGACGGTCAGTATTTCCCCGCCGTCCTCTATAACCACGCCGCCGCCCAATTCGGCATGAGTCACAAGTTTGCCGACCATATTAGGGCATAAGGCATAAGGCATGGGGCAAATGGGTTTTGTTTTTTCAGAATAATGTTCCGCCGGTTTTATATTATTATGCCTTATGCCTTGTGCCTTATGCCCTATGAATTCTTCATCAATCTCTGCGATAAACCGGCTTTGGGTGCCGGGTTGTCTTGTGCCGTAAAGCATGCGCGACATCGTATGCGTTATAATCGCACGGCGTTTTGCGCGCGTTATGGCAACGTATGCCAGGCGGCGCTCTTCTTCGATTCCGCCTTCTTTTATAGCTATGTCGTTCGGGAAAATTCCTTCCTCCCACGCGGGCAGAAACACCGTGTCGAATTCCAGGCCCTTTGCCGCATGAATCGTCATTATGGCGACCGCGCCGCGGCTGGAAGCATCCGGTTCCGTATCGCCCGTGTCCGTCATCATCAGCGCGGCATGTTCCAAAAATTCCGGCAAAGAATCGTATTTTGAAATCACGTTCGAAATCAATTCCCGGACATTTTGCAATCTTTCGGGCGCATCCGCGTCTTTGGATTCCGCCCAGATTTTCATATATCCGGATTTTTCCAACAGTTCCGACACCGCATCAGAAGGCGCCATGTTTTCCCATGCAAAATCGAATACGGCCGAAAATTCGTCCGCGGATTTTTTTTGCGCGCCCGACAGCGGCATTTCGCGCAATGCAGCCAGCATTCCGATTTTTTTCGCCGCGGCGAAATCCCGGATTTTTTGCACGGCGACATCGCCGAATCCGCGGCGCGGTTTCGATATGACCCGCGCGAACGAAATATCGTCGTGCGGGTGGGCAAGAAGATTCGAGTACGCGACCGTATCCTTTATTTCCATGCGGTCGTAAAATTTCGTCGCGCCGACAAGTTTGTATTCTATGCCGCGGCGCGCGAATTCTTCTTCGAACAATCTGGACAGCGAACCGGCGCGGATAAGCACGGCGACTTCACCCGCTGGATACGCGGTGATGGCGTCCGCAGTCAGGCGCGCTTCGTCGAAATCCGTCGGCAGATGCAGGATGCGGATTTTTTCGCCGTCGCCCGCGCCATCGCTTGCGCGCAGGTTTTTGCCCAGACGGTCCGTGTTATGCCGTATCAGGCTGTTTGCCGCGCCCAGGATATTTCCCGTGCTGCGATAATTCGTCTCTAACCTGATTACGTCTGCGTCCGCGTAATCGCTTTCGAATCCCAAAATATTTTTTATATCCGCCCCGCGCCAGGAATATATCGACTGGTCATCATCGCCCACACAGCATATATTGTTATGTGCCGCAGCCAGCATGCGCAGCAATTGGTATTGCGCGGCGTTCGTATCCTGGTATTCATCAACCATGATATATTTGAATTGTTTTTGATATTTTTGCAGCACGTCCGGGCGGCCTTTGAACAGTTCCAAAACTTTCAAAATCAAATCGCCGAAATCCACCGCGTTCATCCGCGCCAATTCCGCGTTGTACGCGTTATAGATTTTTTGCCCCCCACCGACGGCTTTGCCGTCGACTTCCCCCCGAAGGGGGGAGTTATCGCCCAGGCCCTTGTCCTTTATTGCCGATATGCGTTCCACCCAATCCGCGGGCGGGTATTCTTTGGTGTCCAGTTTCATCGCCGTTATCACGGTTTTCAAAACCGCTTTCTGACCGTCTTCGCCCAGCACTATGAAATTATTGCCAAGTCCCGCCGCCGCAGAATTAATCCGCAATATACGAAGGCAAATGGAATGAAAAGTGCCGACCCATTCAGGGGTAGGCGCAAGCGCCGCGACACGGGTCCTCATCTCTGCCGCAGCCTTGTTAGTAAACGTCACGGCCAGGATTTCCCACGGCCGCGCCAAATTCCGGTCCAGGATATGCGCCATGCGCGCGACAAGAACGGATGTCTTTCCCGTACCCGCGCCGGACAGAACCAAAACCGGACCGTCCGTCGTTTCCACGGCGCACAATTGTTCGGGATTTAATCGTGATTTGTAGCTGGTGGCTGGTGGCTGGTGATTCATGGGGGCAGTATAAAAAATTTTATTGTTATTTCCAATAGAAATTTGCTATGAATCCATTTAGTCACCAGCCACCAGCACGAGCCACCAGCCACCATGCCACGAATAATCTGCTTTGACATCGAAACCACCGGGTTCTTTTATGACAAAGGAGACCGCGTTATCGAAATCGGCGCCGTCGAAATCATCGACGGGCGCGTCACCGACAAGACTTTCCACGAATACGTAAATCCGGACGGGAAAATTATCCCCGCCGAATCGTACATGGTGCACAAACTATCCAACGAATTCCTTTCGGACAAGCCGAAGTTTTCCGCGCTGGCGCAAAAGCTTTTGGATTTTATCGGCGACAGTCCCGTCGTCGCGCACAACGGAATAGATTTCGATTTTCCGTTCATTAATTACGAACTGAACGCGCTGGGGCTTTCCACCATCTCGCGCGACCGCCAGGTAGACACCATTCAAATCGCGCGAAACAAGATTTTCGGTCCGAAAAGCTATACCCTGGATTCTTTGGCCAAATGGTTCGGCATATCTTTGGCCACGCGCGCGGATTCGCACGGCGCGCTTATCGACGCGGAAATATTGGCGAAAGTTTATCTGGAACTGGAGGCTGCCGCTGCCGGCGAATCCATCGCCGACATAATTCAAAAACAATGCGACGCTTTTTCCGCCGTGCCGAAATCGGACGGGAATTTTCCGCGCCGCGAATTCGACGTGCCGGCCGACGAATTGGCCGCGCATGCGGAATTTATCGACAAGAATGTCAAAGACAGTTTGTGGAAAAGTTAGCCTTATTTTTCGCTTGCCCCGGTTTTGGGATTTTTACTATAATTTTATAAAAGGAAGGGTCTGTTGATATCGTCAAGGGTTTATCTTTGCGCATTGGCGTTCGTATCGTTCGGTTTTTTACACGATGCGTTTGCGTCGGCCGCATTGCCCGCCGTCAATCCCGGCCACATGGTGTCCGCGCGCGAAGCGTTCGGCATGCCGCCAAAACCCGCGCCCGCGCCGGTTGCGCAAAGGGCGCCCAGGGTTATAGCGCGCGCCGCGGTTCCCGTAACACCAGTCCCCGCACCCGTTGCCGCCGAAAACAATTCAACGGATATTTTAACCCCGCGCCGTCCGAACGACAATCTGTGGGCGCGCGCAGCCAATAACGACGCGCCGTGGCTAGCACGTGGCGCGGCCGTCCCCGTTCCAATCGCCGCCGCCCATGCGCCCGCACCGTCCGCCGAAATAATTCCCGTGCCCGCGCGCCCAATGATTGAATTTCCCGATGATTTCGAGTTGCCCGAAGAAAGGTTGTTCGCACGAAAGGTTTCCGTACCGGCAATCGTCCCAGCGCCCGCCATTTCATTCCAGCCGACAATCAAACCGTCGCCGGACGTTGCCGCATCCGTGCCCGAATTTGTGCCGGCGCCGATTGAAAACAACGACATCGCCTTTGCCCGCGTGGAAATTCCGTTCGATGATTTCAAAGGGTACAAGGTAAATGACGATAGTGTAATTGCCGCCGTTACGGACAACGGACAACGGACAACGGACAACGACGATGTTCCGTTAAACAAACTGTCCCCGATGCAGTTGCGCCGCGCTTTCCAGAAAACATATATTTCCGAAAACAAGCACCTGTCGACGTATAAAATCGACGACCGGTTCGATGTCGCCAGCGATATGTCCGTCGAAATGCAAGGGTTCGATTCGGCCCGGGATTTGACCGAACAGGAACTGCCCCGGCCGCTGGAAATACGGATTGGATTCCGCGGCGACGATGCCGCGCTGTCGCGCGACAATTTCCAACTGTTGTCCGATTTCGCGGGACTGGTGGTCAGAAATCCGAAACGCGCGATTCAGATTTCCATTCCAGAAAGGTCCGTCCAAAACATCGATGGCCGCCGCCTGGCCGCGCGCCGCCTGGCCATTGTGGAACAAGCATTGAAAGATTCGAACGTTTCCGACAACAAGATTATGCCGGTCCTGTCCGGGCGCGAAAGCGACGCGTTCGTCCTGCGCGTCATTTCGACCGACAGTTTCCAGACGCTGGTCGAAAAACAGCGCGATATTTTCGGCGATACGGTATCAACCCGCACGCAAAGAAGCCTTTCGTGGTAAAATCGATTGATGCGGCGCGCCTGGTCATAAGAAATTATATTTTTTAATAGGTCATGTACATATAAGTACACTCCCCATTAAAAAATATAATTTTTATTTCCAATCACACCACTTGAATCAATTTTACCCGGTTTATTTGGAAATTTTCCTTGTTTCCCTTTGAGTTGTATCCTATAATGCATTCAGCATAGAGTTTCGAAAAACTCACTAGGCTGTTCTTATGAGCAATGCTCCTGTCCACCAGGCAGGAGGGTGACTGAATATATTGAATAAGTCATACTATTGCCTAGCATAGTTTTCGACCTCCTGCCGTCTTTTTCAAAGGCGGCTTTGTGAAATTTATCCTGGATTTTCTTTTCCCGCCGTCTTGTCCGGTTTGTAAAACCGTCGGTACCGAAGACGGCGTTTTGTGCGCAAAATGCTGGGCCGAATTCAACTGGATTTCCGACCCGAAATGCTTTGTTTGCGGCTATCCTTTTCCGGCGAATATCGATTTGGGTTCGCGGCCGCTTTGCCCCACGTGCGCGTCCGGCAAAAACGTTGTCGATTTTATGCGAAGCTCTTGCGTTTACGACGACGCTTCAAAGGGTGTCATGTTGCCGTTCAAGCATGCGGCCGCGCTGAAATACCGCAATCTTATGGCGCGTGCGATGATTAATTCGCTGCGCGACCTGTCCCCCAAAGCGCAATGCGCGAAGGGGGATGTTCCGCCGTTCGATTTAATCATGCCGGTGCCGCTTTCATACCGGCGATTGTTCAAACGCGGATACAACCAGGCGGCCCTTTTGGCCCGGCCCATCGCGAAACATTTCGCCGTTCCGATGGACGTCGATTCCGTCCGGCGAGCCCACCGAAAAGACATGGGGCATAAAAACGCCAAAGAACGCAGGGCAAATATCCGCGGAGTGTTCAAAGTTCGCCGCCCGGATGAAATCAAAGGCAAAACAATCCTGTTGGTCGACGACGTCATGACAACCGGCGCCACATTTTATGAATTGCGCCGCGTTTTGAAACGCGCCGGCGCAAAGCGGGTATACGGCGTCGTATTTTGCAGAGTCGTGCGGGCGATTTAGGGCATAGGGCATAGGGCATAAGGCATAAGGCATAGAATTAAGAATCGCAAGACGGTTGATTTTATGTTTTTTATAATGTATTATTTGCCAGTCCAATATTAAAATTATCAAAGGAATTTCAGTTATGAAAAAAGTAATTTATGCCCTATGCCTTATGCCCTATGCCTTGGGTGTGCATGCCGCCCCGCATACCGGGTTTTACAAAACCATAGACGACAAGACGAACGCGCCGAAATCAATCGTCCAATTGCACGAATGCGAAGACCGCTTGTGCGGGCGAATTGTAGCTTTGTTTGATGCCGATACCGGCGAAATTTCCGAAACAATCAAAGCACCCGTCAAAATCGCCGAAAAAGTAAAAGGCGCGCCGAAAATGTCCGGTCTGGAAATCATCTGGGACATGAAATGGGATGGAACGGAATATATCGGCGGAAAAATCATGGACCCCCAGTCGGGCAGCGTCTATTCTTCCGTAATTTGGCAGGACAAGGACGATGCGTCGCTGCTTCGCGTACGCGGCAAAGTCGGGCCGTTTGGTCGGACCCAGGTTTGGCATGCCATCACCGAACTGCCGCCTGAATTGCAAGGAATTGATTTATGAATATAGAATTGGGAAAGAATATATCCGCGCGTGAAATCGAAAAACGCATACAGAAATTCTGGGATGATAACAAGTTCTGGGAAAATGATGTGACGTCTTCGAAACCTGCTTTCTGCACTATGATGCCGCCGCCTAATGTCACCGGCAATCTGCACATGGGGCATGCGTTGGAAAACATCATGACCGATTTCATCGCGCGGTATAAAAGAATGGCCGGATTCGACGTATTATGGCAACCGGGAACCGACCATGCGTCCATCGCCACCCAATTATTGGTCGAACGGGACATTTCTAAACGTGGAACCAATCCGCGCGATTTGTCCCGCGCGGAATTATTGGAAATCGCATGGAAATGGAAGGCCGAAAAAGGCGGTCAGATTATCGACCAGCTGCACATGCTGGGCGTGACCCCGGCGTGGTCGCGGGAACGCTTTACAATGGACGAAGGCCTGTCCCGCGCTGTTGTAAAACTGTTCGTCAAAATGCACGGTGAAGGTTTGATTTACAAGGCCCGCCGTCTGGTCAACTGGTGCCCAAAACAGATGACAACCATTTCCGATTTGGAAATAGATGTGCGCGAAGAAAAGGGAAAATTCTATTATATCAATTATCCGCTGGCCGCGGGCGGCAATATCGAAATCGCGACAACCCGGCCGGAAACAATGTTCGCGGACCAGGCCATAGCCATTCACCCGGACAATAAAAAATTAAAACACCTGATAGGTTCGCGTGCGACAATCCCATTGACCGACATCGAAATTCCGGTCATCGCGGACGAACACGCAGACCCGGACAAAGGCACCGGCGCCGTTAAAATCACCCCGGCGCACGACATGGACGACTGGGAAGTCGGGAAACGCCACAACTTGGCCGTTATATCCATACTGACCGACGATGCGAAACTGATAGACGCCGCACCGGTTCCGGAAGAGTATCGCGGATTGGACAGATACAAGGCGCGTGAAAAAATTATCGCCGATTTGGAATCGTCGGGCGCATTGACCAAAGTGGAAGACAAGACGATACCCACGCCATTTTCGGAACGCGGCAATTGCGTCGTCGAATACATGGTGCGCGACGAATGGTTCGTCGATGCGAAAAAATTGGCCGCGCGCGCCATCAAAGTCGCCGAAAAGGGCGATGTCAAATTCTTGCCTGACCATCGATATAACCTTTACATGTCGTGGATGAACAATATCCACGAATGGTCCATATCGCGCCAGCTGTGGTGGGGCCACCAGATTCCCGCATGGTACGACGAAGACGGAAGCGTATACGTTGCGGAAAATGAAGAAGCGGCGGTGATGATTTCGGGCGGTAAAAAACTGGTCCGCGACGAAGCCGTTCTGGATACCTGGTTTTCGTCCGCGCTGTGGCCTTTTTCCACACTGGGCTGGCCGGATAAAACCCCGGAACTTTCCAGATATTATCCGACGGATTTGATGAATACCGGAACGGATATAATATTCTTTTGGGTTGCGCGAATGGTAATGATGGGGATGTACGTTATGGATGATGTCCCGTTCCGTACCGTCCATATCCACGGCATGGTTCGTGATTCCAAAGGTCAGAAAATGTCCAAAACCAAAGGCAACGGTACGGACCCCGACGAAGTGATTGAAAAATTCGGCGTCGACGCCCTGCGTTACTGGGTGTCGACAACGCCAATTGGACAAGACATAAGATACAGCGAAGAGGAAGCAAAACGCGGAACAAAACTGTCGACCAAGCTTTGGAATGCGGCTAAATATGTTTTGGGAAACTTGGCGGATTTTGAACCAGTCGAAAGTCGAAAGTCGAAAGTCGAAAGTCGGTTTATCGAAGACAGATGGGTTTTGGCAGAGCTGAACAAAACAATCGCCGAAGTCCGAAAGCATATGGACAAGTATGACACGTTCAATGCGCGCGCCGCTATCGACGAATTCTTTTGGTCCGTGTTCTGCGACCAGTATCTTGAATACATCAAGGACCGGTTCTGGTCGCCGGATAAATATTCCGCAGAATCCAAATTGTCCGCGCAATGGACTTTGTTCGAAGTCTTGCGAAATATATTGGGTCTTTACGCGCCGTTCGTGCCGTTCATCACAGAAGAATTATGGCAGACGATTTATAAAGGTTTCGAAGGCGGCGAAACGCTACATTTGACGGAATATCCGGCCGCGTGCGCGGAATGGAATACAGACGTGTCCGAAATGGATATTGCATTGGATATTATCAAATCCGTGCGGGGACTTCGTTCGGAACGCCATATTGGAGGTGGCGCGCGTCTGGAAAAGATAATAGTTAATACCGACGTTCCGGAAATCCTGCACGGCGTAATCCTGTCCGGCGCGCGCGCCGATGGGATGGAAATCAATTTGTCCCAAAACGAAAAAGTCGATATGGTTGTAAAGGTGGAATAAAATGCAAAAGCACGTTGAAAAAAAGGTTTTGAAAACTTATAAAATGGACCGGCACGGGCTGTTGCGGCCGGTCATGCTGATGAACGAATTACAGGAAGTCGCGGATATTCACGCTGAACTTTTGGGACGCGGACGGACATGGTGCCGTGATACCGGCCGCGCGTGGGTTGTTACTCATTACTTGGTCGACATAATCAAAATGCCGGGCGAAAACCAGGAAATCGAAATATACACTTGGCCGTCCGCGGCGGACGCGCTGCGCGCGGCGCGCGATTTCGAAATCAAAGACATGTCTGGCAACATCATGGTTCGCGCGACCAGCCAATGGGTCATGATAGACATGGACACCCGCCGGCCGGTGCGTATCGACGAAGTATTGGCGGGTTGGGGGACAGTGGACGAACATGTCATCGACCGGCCGTTTGAAAAATTTCCGGAATTCGATGCGGATACCACCTGGGTTGCGTATCCCCGTTTTGACGATGTCGATTTGAATCAGCATATAAACAACGCGGTATACGCCACATGGGCGGCGGAATCTTTGGGATTCGAATTCCGAAACGGCCACAAGCTGCGCCGGATCGACATCAATTTCAAAAAGGAAATTCCGGCGGATATGCGTAACATCAACGTGGAATCGCGCATTGACGGAATGACCAGCAGGCACATGATTAAAAACGAAATAGAACACGCGAATGTGATTTGCGAGTGGGGCACAATATAAGGCATAAGACATAAAAAAACGCACCCGTTTGGGCGCGTTTTTTGTTTTGCATTTCCATGATTACATTGTATAATGGTTATGCCTTGGGTGACACCCAGGGTGAGAGTTAAAAGTCTCGCAGGTTGCTGATAGTCATCAGTATAAAAACTCCCAACCAGGTTGGGAGACGCAAAATAAGGCGGCTTGCCGCCGAATATGCGTACTATACCTGTATAGCTTTTAACTCCCAACCGCTCTTCGTCACGGCGGTATTTTTTTATCTAAACGGAGAGAGAGATGAAAGGCAAAAGTTACCCAAACGTAATCGGGGACAGGGTGCGACAAATTCGCATGTCCGCCAGATTATCAGAAGAACAGATGGCCAAATGGTTAAGAATTAAATTGGCCGAATATCGGGATTTTGAATCCGGAAAATATATTCCGAAAAAACTGCCCCATTTGTATGTAATGCGATTGTACATGTAAAAAAAACGCCGCGAAAGCGGCGTTTTTATCTTGCGGCGGAAACGGCCAGGCGCTTGCGCCCGGTCGCGCGGCGACGGTTCAAAACGTCGCGGCCGGATTTTGTGGCCATCTTTTCGCGAAACCCGTGCGTTTTTACGCGGCGGCAATTCGACGGCTGATAGGTTCTTTTTGTTGCCATAGTATTATACCTTTACTCTTTGTCCGGCCATTTAATCACAAGAATCCGCCGTTTGCAAGTTTTTATTTGCTTTTAACGCCGAACGCCAATTGGATAAAATAATTGGCAATGCCGTACACCATCAGTGCGGCTATGATTTGCGCAAAAAGACCCCATATGGACCAGAACATGTTATATTCCTTGAGCCCTTATTGTTAAGTAAATATATACGTTTGTCAATATATTTTTCATAGCCTGAACCTGCAAAAAACATGCATGATTTCCTTGACCTTTGGGGGCGTTTTTTGCTATATTTTCAGGGCGAAAAACAGGTCGTGGTTGGTGGTTCGTGCTGGTGATTCGTGGGGTTGGTTTTTTGTTGAAACAATTCCAAAAATACAAGTCACCAGCACAAGCCACCAGCCACAAAATCAACAGGAAAAATTATGTCAGACGAACAAAATAACAACGAAATTCAAAGCCCCGCAATCCCCCAATCCGCCATCGAAACCGAAATGCAATCGTCGTTTCTGGACTATGCGATGAGCGTTATCGTCGACCGCGCGCTGCCCGATGTGCGCGACGGATGCAAGCCCGTACACCGCCGAATCATGTACGTTATGAACGATATTGCAAAGGCCGGTGGAAAACACGTTAAATCCGCCCGCGTATCCGGCGACGTCATGGGTAAATACCACCCGCACGGCGAAGGCGCTATATACGAAGCCATGGCAAGAATGGCCCAGGATTTTTCCATGGGCGAAATGCTGGTCGACGGCCAGGGAAATTTCGGTTCCATGGACGGCGACAATCCCGCCGCACAGCGCTATACCGAAGCGCGCCTGACCCGCCTTGCGTCCCATTTGATGGACGATTTGGACAAAGACACCGTCGATTGGATGCCGAACTATGACGGCGGTTTTCAAGAACCGCGCGTTCTGCCCGCGAAATTTCCCAACTTCCTGGTCAACGGCGGCGCCGGAATCGCCGTCGGCATGGCGACCAACGTTCCGCCGTATAATTTGACCGAAGTATGCAATGCAACGCTGGCCGTCCTGGACCGGCGCGACATTTCCGACGAAGAATTGTTCCAAATCATTCCCGGACCCGATTTCCCGACCGGCGGCATAATGATGGGACGCGCCGGCGCTTTCAAGGCGCACACAATGGGTCGCGGTTCCGTTATCGTCCGCGCGAAAACCCATTTTGAAGAATTCAAGGACAACCAGGCAATCATCATCGACGAATTGCCGTACCAAGTAAACAAATCCCAGCTGGTCATCAAAATCGTCGAATTGTCCAAAGAAAAACGCGTCGAAGGGATTTCCGAAATCCGCGATGAATCATCGCGCGACGGAGTCCGGGTCGTCATCGAATTAAAACGCGATGCCATCCCCGACGTTGTCTTAAACCAGCTGTACCAATATACCCAGCTGCAGTCGTCTTTTCCCGTCAATATGATGGCGCTGAACAACGGGCGGCCCATGCTGTTCAATGTGCGCAAAGTTTTGGACGCATTTATCGAATTCAGAGGCGAGGTAATCCGCCGCCGCACCATATTCGAACTGAACAAGGCCCGCAACCGCGCGCACACCCTTTTGGGACTTTCCGTCGCCGTGGGCAATCTGGACGAAGTAATCGCGCTTATCAAGGGAAGCGAAAACCCGGAAGCCGCGCGCCAGGCGTTGGTCGCCCGCGGATGGAAAGCGTCCGACATCGAATCCTATATCCGCCTGATAGACGATCCGAATTCGGAATACAAAGACGGTCTGTTTCATATGTCCGAAGACCAGGCAAAGGCGATATTGGAATTACAACTGCACCGCCTTACCGGATTGGAACGCGACAAGATTCACGGCGATTTGGTCGAATTGGGCGCCGTGATTAAAGGGCTTTTGGAAATTTTGGGCAGCAACGAAAAGATATCCGACATAATACGCACCGAAACATCGGCAATCCGTGACCAGTTCGGCCGCGCGCGCCGCACCCAGATTTCCGACGCGGAAATCGACATGGACATCGAAGACCTGATTGCCCGCGAAGACATGGTGGTCACTGTCACCAACACCGGGTATATCAAACGGGTTGCGTTGGACACTTACCGTGCGCAGCGGCGCGGCGGCAAGGGGCGCAATGCCATGACGACCAAAGACGACGATTACGTTACAAACGTGTTTGTCGCGAATACGCATACTCCGTTGATGTTCTTTTCCAGCAAGGGCATGTGCTATCGCCTTAAAACATATAAATTGCCAGAGGCGGCCGCCGCGGCAAAGGGACGCCCGCTGGTCAATTTGTTGCCTTTGGATAATGGCGAAACCATCACCGCCATACTGCCGGTGTCGGAAGACGCCGCCGGACAGCATCTGATGTTCGCGACATCCATGGGAACAATACGCAGAAATACCTTTGAAGATTTCGAATCCATACGCGCCAACGGCAAAATCGCAATGAAATTGGAAGAGGGCGAAAGCCTTGTTTCCGTCGCGCTGTGCAACGAAAACGAAGACGTTTTCCTGTCCACTTACCGCGGCCGCTGCATACGATTCCCCGTCACGGAAATCCGCGTGTTCCAATCCAGAGCATCGACGGGCGTGCGCGCAATCAAACTTGCCAAAGACGACCGCATTATCGGCATGGCCATGCTGTCGCATAACGAAGACACGCCGGATATTCGCGCCGCATATGTAAAACAATCGCGCGCGCTGCGCCGCGCCGCAACCGGAATCGAAGAGGAAGAAGGCGCGCCGGATGCCGAAGACAATGCGGCGAACGCAGTCGTTCTGGACGATGCGAAGATGGCCGAAATGGCGCTGCGCGAACAGTTCATACTGACCATTTCCGAAAACGGATTCGGAAAGCGCACATCGTCTTATGAATACCGGATAACCCATCGCGGCGGAATGGGATTCGCGAACATAAAACTGGGCGGGAAAAACACCGCCGTCGCGGGCAGTTTCCCAATCGATTCCGACCACGACGTGATGATGGTGACAGACGGTGGAAAGATTATCAGAACGCCAATCGCGGATGTCCGAATTGCCGGCCGCGCGACCGCGGGCGTCACATTGTTCCGCACCGCCGCGGATGAAAAGGTCATTTCCGCAACGGCGATAGAGAAAGAAGACGAAGACAGCGAACAACTGACAACTAACAACTAACAACTGCAAGATGACAGAGCCATTTATTTCCATTAACGAACTTTCCAAGCGCATCAACGTGCCGGCGCATACCCTGCGGTACTGGGAAAAGACTTTCGATGGCGCCATACGGCCCGTAACCGGGGCCGGGGGTCGCCGGTATTACCGCGATGAAGACGCCGCCAAAATAGAAAGCATAAAGGGCCTGTTGTACGACCAGGGATATACCATCGCCGGCGTGCGTAAACTGCTGGAAGGCGGCAATTTGCCGGACAGTAAAGGCAAAGCGCGCGCGGCGGGCAAAAAAAAGCCGGACCCGGAATCCATAGAATCCGCATTGTCGCTGTTGGCGAAGGCAAAGGCGGCGCTGGGTTGATCATTTTTGTTTGTAGGGGCGCGCACCCACCCCGCGCAATCTTCGATTGCGCCGGGACCCGGGGGAAACGCGCCCTTTAATTATTGGGCGCGTTTCCACGCGCCCCTACATAGTGAAATTCCCGATTTAACTTGCTTTTTCAATATTTATGTTTTACAGTCCCAAAAGTTTCAAAATGGAGTTTTTGCGATGTACAACTGGCTTCTTAAATTCTTTTCCGCAGATATGGCAATCGACCTGGGCACCGCCAATACCCTGATTTATGTCAAGGGCAAGGGCGTCGTCCTGAACGAACCGTCCGTCGTCGCCGTTGCGGAAAACCGCCTTTTGGGACGCAAAGAAGTCCTGGCCGTAGGCGCCGAAGCCAAACAGATGTTGGGCAGGACGCCTGGAACAATTTCCGCCGTACGCCCCTTGCGCGACGGCGTTATCGCCGATTTCGAAATTGCCGAAGAAATGATAAAATATTTTATCCGCAAAGTGCACAGCCGCAGCATGCTGGTCGCGCCGCTTATCATCATATGCGTGCCGTCGTGCGCAACGCAAGTTGAACGCCGCGCTATTCAAGAGGCCGCAGACGCCGCCGGCGCGCGCAAAGTATTCATTGTCGAAGAATCGACCGCCGCCGCCGTCGGCGCGGGATTGCCCATTGACAAGCCGTTGGGGTCCATGGTCCTGGACATCGGCGGCGGCACCACGGAAACGTCCGTCATGTCATTGGGCGGCGTCGTCTATTCCAACGCCGTGCGCGTCGCGGGCGATCAGATGGATTTGGACATCATAGATTACGTCCGCAAAAACAAAAACCTGTTGGTCGGCGAAACCACCGCCGAAGAAATCAAAAAAACTATCGGATGCGCGCTGGTCCCGAAAGATAAAAAAGACGAAAACCAGATGAAAATAAAGGGCCGCGATTTGCTGTCCGGCGTGCCGCGCGAAGCGATTATAACGGAAAGCCAATGCGCCCAGGCGCTGTCCCAGACGGTCGGAAAAATCATCGACACGGTGCGCCAGGCGTTGGAATCCACTCCGCCGGAACTGGCGGCCGATATTGTGGATTACGGAATCGCCATGGCGGGCGGCGGCGCATTGCTGCACAAATTGGACGTCGCAATACGACAGGCTACGGGTCTTCCCGTATTCTTGGTCGACGAACCTTTGAACTGTGTCGCGCGTGGGTCGGGCATGATGCTGAACGACGTCGACAAGGCCAAGCATATACTTCAAACAATGTATTAGTGAACCGCGCAATTGCGCGGTTTTATTTTCCCATCGGTCCGCGGTGTTTGCGTTTTCGGGGATTCATGTATTTCAATACACTTCACCCCCGAAAACGCAAACAGTCGGCACAATGAACAAAAATGATTTGATTTTACGATTTGATTTTTATATATTTAATAAATCAAAAAGGAAGTTTTATGGAAAAAGAAAATACGAACCACCAGCCACCAGCCACCAACCACGAAATGTCTTTCGAACAGGCGCTGGGCCAGCTTTCGGAACTGGTCAAAAAGATGGAATCCGGCGCGCTGCCGCTGGCCGATTCCGTAAAGGCATATGAACAGGGTATGAAACTGAAAGCCTATTTGGAACAGGTCTTGAAAGAGGCGGAATTGAAAATAGAAAAACTGAACACAGAAAAATAAAAAAATTCCAATGCCAATCAAACCAGCCCTTACGCCCGTTATGCAGCAATACCTGGACATTAAATCCGAATGTCCGGGGGCCGTGCTGTTGTTCCGGTTGGGCGATTTTTACGAATGCTTTTTCGAAGACGCCGTTGTCGTGTCGCGCGCGCTGGAACTGGTCCTGACCCGTCGCGGAACCGATGCGTCGGGCGGTGAAATCCCCATGTGCGGAATACCGTGGCATGCGGCGGAAAATTATCTGGGGCGGCTGGTGCGCGCAGGGTATAACGTCGCCATCGCCGAACAATTGGAATCGCCGGAAGAGGCAAAGGCGAGAGGCGCGAAACAAATCAAGCGCGGCGTCGTCCGCGTTCTGACCGCCGGAACTTTGACGGATGAAAATCTGTTAAGCCCGAAAAAATCAAACTTTCTGGTCGCCATCGTGCCGGAAAATTCATTATTCCATATCGCCGGATGCGACATATCCACGGGCGAATTTTTCGTTGGAGAACTGTCGGACGGACTGTTCGACGAAATGGTTCGTATAAATCCGTCCGAAATAATTTACCCCGAAAGCGCGGCGGAATTGCCGGATATAAAACGCATAAGAACTGCATTTCGCACGACGCCGCTTTACGACAGGATTTTCGAACGCGAAAACATATCGGATACCGTTCGGACTATATTCGGAATCGACAAAACATCCGTCAATATGTCGGTCAATTTGCTGGCCGGGTATTTGGAACAGACCCAGCGGGGCGCGAAATTGTCGTTCCGCGCGCCGTACCGTCTGGGCGCGGGCGCCCGGCTGTTGGTCGATGCCGCGACATGGCGGTCCTTGGAAATTGACGAGCCGATGCAGTCCGGCGGCGCCACATTATTGGACATTCTGGACAAGACGAAAACCGCCGCGGGCGCGCGGAAACTGCGCGCATACTTGCGCGAACTTTCGGGCGATATTTCCGAAATCCGCAGCCGCCAGGAACACATCGGGCACCTGTTGTTAAACAGTCATGTCGCCGCGGAACTGGGCGCACTGTTATCCAAGACATCGGATATCGGGCGGGCGCTGGGGCGCCTGTTATCCGGGCGCGGGTGCCCACGCGATTTGAAAGGATGCGCCGAATTTATCGCGCGATTGCCGGAATTCAAAATATGCGGACGCAAACTTGATTCAAATCAGTCCGCGTGTTTCGAAAATATAAATACTATGGACGGGCTTTCCGCGGAACTGCGCCTGGCGCTGTCGGACGAATGCCCGGCATTTTTTCGCGACGGCGGCATCATACGGGGCGGATACGACACGGCGCTGGACAATATGAATTCGCTGGCCCATGGCGCAAAGGAAGTCATCGCGTCCCTGCAATCCGAATACGCGGCCGCGTCCGGAATCAATACTTTGAAAATCAAATACAACAACATACTGGGGTATCATATCGAAGTGCCGGCGGCAAAGGCGGGCGCTTTGTTCGATGCAAAGGATACCTATATCCACCGCCAGACGATGGCCGGAAACGTCCGGTTTACAACCGCGCGCCTTATCGAATTGGACAACGAAGTTCGCGGCGCCGCCGAAAAAGCGGCCGCGATAGAGGCGGAAATCATCGCGAAATTAATCGAACATATCCGCGCGGCGGCGGACGATTTGATGTATGTCGCCGATTTGCTGGCCGATGCCGACGTATGGCTTTCGCTTTCACTGGCCGCGGAAGAATATAGCTGGACCCGGCCGAATATGACGGACGGCGGCGAATTCGCCGTTACCGGCGGCCGCCACCCGGTTGTCGAATGCATGCTGCGCGGGCGCGGCGACCAGTTTGTAAAAAACGATTGCGATTTGAATGAAAAACGCATCGCCCTTTTAACCGGGCCGAACATGGCCGGAAAATCCACATATCTGCGACAGAACGCGCTGATTGTCGTTTTGGCCCATTTGGGGTCTTTCGTGCCCGCGAATTCCGCAAGCATTGGAATATGCGACCAGCTGTTCAGCCGCGTTGGCGCGTCGGATAATCTGGCCGCGGGACAGTCCACTTTCATGGTGGAAATGACGGAAACCGCGAACATATTAAACCGCGCGACCGAAAAATCGTTCATCATATTCGACGAAATAGGTCGCGGAACCGCAACGTTCGACGGCATGGCCATCGCCCAGGCCGTTCTTGAATTTGTCGACAATGCCGCGCCGCGCACGCTGTTCGCGACGCATTATCACGAATTGACCGCGCTTTCGGATACGCGGAATTCGATTACAAATCTGACGGTCCAGGTTGCGGAACACAATAACGAAATCGTATTCTTGCATAAAATTATGCCGGGGGTTGCGGGGTCTTCATACGGAATACATGTCGCAAAAATGTCCGGAATGCCAGCCAGTGTTGTAGAATCCGCAGAGCGGATTCTGCAACAACTGGAGAGCAGAGAGCATAGAGAACAGAGCATAGATAGAGCGCCGCCGCCGGTTGTTGTGCCTGGTACGGAAGAGCCGTCTATTGTGAAAAAAGTTAAAGAGCCGGAATTGGCCGCAAAAAAACAAATGTCCCTGTTTGGTGAATGATATGAGCAAAAGCGGGCTTGCCGCGCCGAAGTCGCGCCGTAACGAAGTGAAGGCGGACGAAGGCGGGTGGATTATTTTGGATAAACCGTCCGGCATGACCAGTCGCGCGGCCGGCGGCCGCGTCGCGCGCATGTTCGGGATAAAAAAATTCGGACATTTGGGAACTTTGGACCCCATGGCGTCCGGTGTTCTGCCAATCGCGCTGGGCGAGGCGACCAAGATGATACCGTATTTAGAGCATAGAGCAGAGAGCAGAGAGCACAGATGTCAAAAAGAGTATGAATTTTCTGTTCAATGGGGAATCAAGACAGACACAGATGATATTACGGGAAAGGTTATGGAACAAAACGACAGTGTGCCGTCGGGTGAGCAGATATCGGCCGCATTGTCCGTGCTGGTTGGCGAAATAGAACAAACGCCGCCCGCATACAGCGCCGTGCATATCGGTGGCCGCCGGGCATACGAATTGGCACGGCGCGGCGCGGAATTTGAAGTGCCCGCGCGACGGGTTAATATATATGAATTGGAAGTATGTAGGGGCGCAATGCTTGCGCCCGGGCGTGCGCGGCACGCCCCTACATCGACCGAGTTCAGGGTCCAGTGTTCCGCCGGGACTTATGTGCGGGCCTTGGCGCAACAAATCGTCGATGAAATTAATAATGCGGAAAACGGGAAACGGAAAACGGGAAACGGTTTCATCTGCACTTGCGACAGCATTCGCCGGACGCGCACCCATAATTTTGAAATAAAAGATGCCGCGGCGCTTGATTTTCTGGAAAATCTGTATAATAATGCCTGTCGCGCCGGAGCGGAAGCGAAGGCGGAACACCAACCGGTTTTGGAATACCTGAAACCGGTGGATTTCGGACTGGACGACATTCTGGTTTTGGAAATCGGCGATAAAGACGCGGAACTGTTCAAAAACGGCGGATTTATCGATAGTAACGGCGATGGTTTGCGGCGTATCTATAATAACGGCGGGTTCATTGGAATCGGCGAAATTATAAACGGACAGCTGCGGCCAAAGCGAATAATAACTAGTCACTAGTCACTAATTACTAGTCACTGCGAACAAAGTGAGCAAACAATGTCGATTGTAAAAGCAAAAAAAACAGAGCTTATCAAAGCATACAAATCGTCCGACAAGGACAACGGCGGCAGCGCCCCGGCACAGGTTGCGGTTCTGACCGAACGCATCATCAACCTGACCGAACATATGAAAAAAATGCCGAAAGACCAGCATTCGAAATTCGGCCTTTTGAAAATGGTCAACCGCCGCAAAAAACTGCTTGCCTATATCAAAAGACACAGCGTTTCCAATTATGAAGCACTGATTAAAAAATTGGGATTGCGTAAGTAAAAAAATCCGCCGAAAGGCGGATTTTTTTATTTGCCGGGCCTTTGGGTTTGCAGACCCAGGATGGCCAGCGCCTGGTCAAGAGATATTAGTTTTTCATGTTCGAAATGTTCCGCCCAATAGTCGCGAAATACGCGTTGAGGCACATAAACGTTTTCGTTGTCATAGATTTTGTAATTGTTCAATGTGAATTCCGCCGCAAGGCCAGCAACTATTTCGCGCTTTGATTCGTACGTAGCTTCGTTTTCAATGCCATCGCGATATTTGAAATCGAAAATAGAATTGACGCCCAATCTGGTGAACCAGATACTGTGCAGTCCATGATTGACAATCACGTTATCCCAATTGTATTTGCGTTGCAATTGATATGGGTCGCGACCCAGAATATCGACCGTTTCTTTGTCCATAGACACGATTCTGGCGCCGGCATAATGGTCCAGGTTGAGTATGTCATGGTCAAAGTCCGCTTTGCTTTCTTTTTCATGGTTTTCTTGCAGTTTTTTCTTTTCTTTAACATCATAGTGAAAATTCAAATCCACTATGGTTGGGATACATCCGATTAAATATTGGGTGTCATAGACAGGCTTGCCATAGCCGTCGTCGCAGATTATGGCGACGTGTTGGTCGCGTCCGGCGCCGCTTTTGAAGGTGTCCAGATAATGGGGGTCGATAAGTTCAAAGGTTCCGTCTGCATATCTTTTTATTTTCGGCAGATAGTTGTAAACAAAGGCCCCGGCCGCGCCGGCTTTGCCGACATTCTTATTGTCCAAGATATATTGAAACACCATACCCGGCATGGGGTTTTCATTGTATTCGGGGCCGGTTTTCAAGGACAGCATATTTGCCGCCGAATGTTTCCAATCTTTTTTCTTTGGCGTGCGTCCGCCGATGAATATTGCCATGTCATTCCTTTTGGGTCAAGTTGACAAATATTATAAGGGGTATTTGGGCGTTTGCAAGGGGAAAATAGGATTTCTGATATATGATTTCTGATTTAGGATTTGGAGCGCGCCGATACTTCATATATAAGTCATAAAAATCGTTTGATTTTAATGTATGTATTTCAATCAATCTCCAAATCAGAAATCCGAAATCCTAAATCAGAAATTATTTATTCCGGTCCAGGATTTTCGAAAGAGTCGCGTAATTGTCGCCGCGCAGACGGGACAACAGAATGTCTATTTTATCCTGTTTTATGCCAAGGGTTTCCAAAACCTGTTCGCCAAGCATGAACGACGATTCAATCGTTTCAGGCAATGCAAGCTTTGCCCCCTCTCTTTGCAATATCAGCGCTTCTTCCAGATTTCTTGCGCGGGCGAATATGCGGACGTTCGGCGTCGCCTGTTTTACCGCGCGGACCGTGCTTTTCGCAATGCTGGCGTTATCAAGCGCAATCACAACCGCGCGAGTCCGACGCGGCGCCAGGCCGATTTCGGACAGCACAGCCGCCTTTGCAGTGTCGCCGTAAAATACGTTAAAGCCTTCGTTCCGGCCGCGAACAACCGCGTCGACATTCATGTCTATGGCCGCATACGGGATATTCTGGGATTCCATCATTTTCGCAATCGTTTGCCCGACGCGCCCAAATCCGCATATAATCACTTCGGGTTTTTCGGTCGCGCCGATATTTACCTTGCGCGCGCGGGCGCCGGATACCAGTTTGCCAGATTCATACAGCCGGTCGTATATGGCAAGCAATATAGGCGTCATAATCATCGACACCACTATGACGGACATCAGGATTTCGGAATGTTGGAACGGTATCGCCTCTATCCCGTTTTGCCGCATCATCTGCAATATCAACAGACCGAATTCGCCGCCCTGGGCCAATATCAGCGCAATCAGGAACGCTTCGCGGCGATGAACCCGGCGCAGGCGCGCGACGGCATATATCGCGATGAATTTTACGCCGACCAACAGGATTGCGCCGCCCGCAACCAGCCACCAGTTCGCGGCCAGCATAGGCAGATTCAACCCCATGCCCAACGCAATGAAAAAGAACGATAAAAACAAAATCCGGTATGGCGCGATTTCGGATTGGACTTGATGTCTGTACAGCGTCTCGCTCATCAACATACCGCCAAGGAACGCGCCGATTGCCGGCGGCAGTCCCACGAATTCCATAACCACGACCCAGCCGATGATATTCAGGAATATCGCAATCAGCGACGCTTCTTTGGATTTCAACCGCGACACGTGCCGCATCAGCGGTTGCAAAACCAGCCGGCCGACAATCACGACACCGATAATAAGGCCGACGGACATGACAGTTATATCGATAACTTCGGCGCCCAGATTAAACTGTTTCCCGGCGAAAATCGGAACCATCGCGATAAGCGGTATGGCCAAAAGGTCCTGGAACAGCAGAATCGAAAAACTTTGCCGGCCCAATGTAGTCTGTAATTCATTCCGTTCCGCAAGCAGATCCAAATCACTTGAACTGGACGACATGGAAAGCAAAAGGCACACCATAATAACGGGCAAAATCCCCCACGGCGTAATGCCGAACAAAAGCGGAAACAACATTACCGCAACCGCCAGAACCTGGGCCGCGCCGAATCCGAATATCGTATCGCGCATTTGCCACAATCGCCGCGTGTTCAGTTCCAGGCCCATACTGAACCATAAAAATATAATTCCTATTTCTCCCAGAAACGACCAGGTGTCGGTTAATTCCCAAAGCCCCAGGCCGTAAGGCCCCGCGACGATTCCGGCGAACAGGAATGCGATTAAAGTTCCGACATGCGCCACGCGCAGCAAATAGACCAGCGCGAAAGCCACGCCCAATATGACAAGGATGGATAGATTCATTTTCTCTCTCTTTTGCAGATATTATATCACATTTGCGGCGGCGATTTCGGCAAATTTTTCAGGTGTTAATTCTTCGGCCCTTTCCGTGCCTGAAAGCCCGAATTGTTCCCAGAGGGCGCCGGGCAGGATTCCGCGAATCATCTTTCTGCGCTGGCCGAAAAGTTTCGCAGTAAGTTTTTCGATTTTATCTATGGGCGCGTTTCCCCCGGGTCCCGGCGAAATCAAAGATTTCGCGGGGTGGGTGCGCGCCCCTACATTTTTCGGAATGATTTGGACAACCGCCGATTGAACTTTCGGCCTGGGTACGAACGCCGTATTCGGAACATCGAATAATATTTTTGCGTCCGCTAAAAGCGATGTCAAAACCGACAGGCGGCCGTAATGTTCCGTGCCGGGCGCGGCAACAATTCGTTCCGCAACTTCGCGTTGAAACATCAATGTCATGGACGAAATATTTTCCATATCGTGCAGCCAGCGAATCAATAATTCCGTGCCGACGTTATAGGGCAGATTGGAACAGATGGAAATCTTCCCAAGCCGGGCAAAATCGAATTTCAACGCGTCCGCAAATATGATTTCCAACCGCCCATCCGCCGCCGCGATTTGTTCCAAAATCGGCGCGGTTGTTTTATCTTTTTCGATGGCGATGACTTTGCGGGCGCCGTCCAAAAGCAGCGCGCGGGTAAGTCCGCCAGGTCCCGGTCCCACTTCGACAACGGTTGAATTTTCGATATTTGGAACAGCGCGCGCTATCTTTCCGGTCAGATTCAAATCGAATAAAAAATTCTGGCCGAATTGCTTTTTGGGCTCTAGTCCCGCGGCGCGCATCATTTCGGAAACAGGCGGCAGAGCCGCCAGTGAGTCGAAAGTCGAAAGTCGAAAGTCGAAAGACGGGTTTTTCATATCTGTTTTCTGTTTCCGAAAGCTATATTTAATGTGCCGTCGTCTATATAATCCAAATCGCCGCCCAGCGGCACGCCCGACGCCAATTCAGTGAATTGCAAATTGTTAATTGATAATTGCAAGTTGTTAATTATGAAATGCTGGGTCGTTTTGCCTTCGACCGTATTCGGCAATGCGAAAATAATTTCGGAAATGTTTTCCGCCGCAATTCGCAAAGGGATATTTTCGATATTCAAATCGGCGGGCGTCGTTCCCGTCGCCGCCGACAAAAGTCCGCCGACAATATGGTACCGGCCGCGGAACACCCCCGATTTTTCCAATGTCCAGACGTCGCCCAAATCCCGAACCAGGCACAGCTGGCCATTTTCGCGGCCCGCATCAAGGCAGAATTCGCAAGGATTGTTTTCGGTCAAACAGCCGCAGGTCGCGCATGGTTTGATGCTTTCCGCCGCATCAATCAATGCGGCCGCAAGGGCGGCCGATTTTCCGGTTTTATCCTGTAAAAGCCCCAGGACAATCCGCTGACCCGCGCGGCCGCCGACGCGCGGCAGCTTTGCGAATTGTTTGATTAATTTTTCTATTTTCGAATTCATTTGATTATAAAACAATCCAGTTTCTGGTCGCGGAATTTTTTGCACGCCCCGTCCGCCGCGGTCGCCGATAGTCCGTAAGCCCGGACGCGGAACATGCCCCCAGTCTGTTCTATTTTTGGTACAATGCCGGTGTATTTTTGGACTTTTTTTGCCTGTTCGGTTGCGGCGTTCCGACTGCCGAATGCGCCGAATTGTACCCCCGATTTGCCGCCGCCGCTGGAAACAGGTTTCGGTTTTTGCACAGCGGTTTGTTCGTCCGGGTCTTCGATTTTCAATTCCCGGCTTTCCGTTCCGAAAGCGCGGTCCAGCAATTTCCGCGAGGCGTTCAGACGGACATCCCGGTTAGGCGCGCCCAAAACAACCGTCACAATATTCTTGCCGTCGCGTGCCGCCGTTGCGACCAAGCAATAGCGCGCGCTGTTCGTAAATCCGGTCTTCATGCCATTCGCGCCGGCATAGTTGCCCAGCAATTTATTCCCGTTCGTATAAGTCCGGCCGCCGTATGTCCAATTCCGTATTCCGAAATATTTCCAATACCCCGGAAAATGCTGGTGAATCGCGATGGCCAGCAGCGCGATATCCCGCGCGGACGACAGATGGTCGTCGTCGGGAAGTCCCGACGCGTTTTCAAAATTAGTCTGGGAAAGACCGATTTGGTTCGCCACGTCCGTCATCATTGATGCAAAGGTAGCCTCGCGCCCGCCGCGCAGATTTTCGGCCAATACGCGCGCGACGTCGTTGGCGCTGTGCACCGCGACCGCCTTTATCGCGTCGTCGACGGAAATTTTCGAACCCGCCGCCAGGCCCAGTTTCACAGGCGGCGCATTTGCCGCGGCCGCGGATACTATCAGTTGGTCGGAAAGGTGCAGGCGCCCGCTTTCCAGCGCGTCGAACGTCAGATAAAGCGTCATTATTTTGGTAAGGCTGGCCGGATAGTTCAATTCTTCGTCGCGGTCGCGGAACAATATCGCGCCGGTATCCATGTCCGCGACAATCGCCGCGCGGTATTCGGACGCGTGCGCCGCCAGCGGCGCAAGAGCATAGAGCATAGAGCATAGAGCAAGCAGTTTTCTCATATCCATAATGTACCGAAAAAGGGCCCCTTGTGTAAAGTATAAAAAAGTTGCAATCCGGCAATTTGACACTATAATGGGCGGGCTGAAATAAAGGGGCGTTTATATGTTCAAGAAAGAAAAAATCAAAGATTTGCATTATCATATCGCGGGTTTGCTGACCGCCGATGAAATACAGAAATCTGCCTGTGAAATACTGGCCAAATACGGCGAAAAGGCGAAAATACCGGGATTTCGTCCGGGCAAAATTCCGATGAATATTCTGCAACAGAAATACGGCGACGCCGCGCATGCCGACGCCGTCGACAAGCTGATGAACGCGGATATGGATGCCTATGCAAAGGAAAAGAATCTGCGCCTGGCCGGCGCGCCAAAGGCCGATATAACGAAATTCGCGCGCGGACAGGATGTTGAGTACTCAATCGAATTCGACGTACTGCCGGCGCTGCCGAAAATCGAATTGTCGGGGTTCACAATTACGAAAAAAATCGCCGAAGTGCCGGAAAGCGAAATTGAAAAATCTTTGGACAACCTGCGGAAATCCCGCGCGACGTTCGAAATGCAGGACGCCGGATACAAGGCCCAAAACGGCGACGTTACCGTCATTGATTTCAAAGGGTTTTTAGGAAACGAACCGTTCGAAGGGGGAGAGGCGAAAAAGCATCGCCTGGTCCTGGGCAGCGGGTCTTTCATACCCGGATTCGAAGAAAAAATCGTCGGCCATAAAACGGGCGACAAGTTTGATATCGACGTCACATTTCCGAAAGACTATCACGCGCCAAATCTGGCCGGGCAAAAGACAAAGTTTGAAATCGAAATACATGAAATTCGGAAATCCATTCTGCCAGAACTGTCCGATGCCTTTGCCAAAGAAGTCGGCCGGGAATCCGCCGCCGATTTGCGCGAACACATAAAACGCATACTGGCGGAACAGTACGAAGACGCCGCGCGCCGCGAAATGCGGAACGAGCTTTTGGACATGCTGGCGGACAAGGTGAAAATGGAAATCCCTGAAACTTTGGTGTCCCAGGAATTCGACATGGCGAAAAGGGAAGCGACAAGCAAAGGCGTCGCATTCGACGAAAAGAAAGAAATGAAAGACGCCGAACGCCGCGTGAAACTGGGCCTGGTTCTGGCGGAATGGGGCAGCGCGAACGATGTCAAAGTCACAAACGAAGATTTGCAGAAAACAATCTGGAAAGAGGCGGCGGGATATCCGAACCCGCAGCAGGTTTTCGAATTCTATAACAAAAATCCGAACGCGGTTTCCATGATGCGCGGAATGCTTTTCGAACAAAAGGCGTTGGACGCCATGATCGCGCAGGCAAAGATAAAAGAAAAAACGGTAAAGCCGGACGAAATTTTTAAGGCATAAGGCATAGGGCATAAGGCATAAAAAATTGTCGAAATGTCGCACATAAAGGACAAGGTATGAAGTCGTTGAAAAAAATTATGGCAAATACAAAACGCATATGCCTTATGCCTTGTGCCTTATGCCTTGTGTTGGTCCTTGTCGACCAGATTGCAAAGGGATATATTTTGTATCTCTTGACCGGTTCCGTGCCGGCGTTCGGGCGGGCGTTCAATCTGGTTCCATATCCCTATCTGATGGCGCGCGTGACCAATTTTTTCAATATTGTTTTCACTTGGAATCCAGGAACGTCGTTTTCTTTGTTCCGTGCATTGGGCGAAGCGGCGCCGGTTGCAATCGTCGTAATCACCGCCGCAATCATCGGGTTTTTCGGACATGTCCTTTTGCGCGCGCCCGGCCGGTTGGAACGCATATCGCTTGCCCTTATCATCGGCGGCGCCGTTGGAAATCTGGTAGACCGCATACGATTCGGCGCCGTGATAGACTTTTTGGACTTTCATTACGCGGGGTATCATTGGCCGGCATTTAATTTCGCCGATATTTTTATTTGCATAGGCGTTGCTTTATATGTTTTTCATTGGATTCGCAGACGTAAATAATTCGCCCGGATTCGTATTTTTTTGTTTTTTAATTTTTCTTTTGACTTTGCTCGAAGATGGATATATAATGTAAACATAAAAATACAAGTAAACATACTGTAAACACTGTTATTAGATGTTTACATAGAAGGGGGCTTTTGAAATGGCAGACAATCCTCTGGCAATCCGGGCAAGCGATGAGGTCAAGGCGTTATTCAATGAACTATCCGATAGGAGCGATTTCGACAACAAGGGGGATTTCCTGAACCGCCTACTGATATTGTATCAGTCGGAATCGACAAAAAAAGACGTGGCTGTGATGAAGCCCGCCATCGAGACGGTCGAGCAACTTATGAGCCGTCT
>WRJH01000002.1 GCA_009782315.1 Alphaproteobacteria bacterium | reverse complement strand
CTGGCGCACTCTATAATCATCATTGCGGGAAAGTCATCATAGCGTCAAATTACACCCATCCTGTCATTGCGAGGAGTGTTTGTCATACAAGCGCATTTATATATAGCCGTCATTGCGAGGAGTGCGAGTCCGGCGTGA
The DNA here is from genome assembly GCA_009782315.1 of Alphaproteobacteria bacterium. GTDB lineage: Bacteria > Pseudomonadota > Alphaproteobacteria > Rs-D84 > Rs-D84 > WRKW01. Next base: position 48,417 of record WRJH01000002.1, on the reverse strand, counting down.
AACGCCGGCGACCGCGACGCAGCAATCCAGTGATTTGACGCGCCAGCTTTGCTGGCGCACTCTATTTGACTGGATTGCTTCGTCATGTTTGCAGACGCTTGCGCATCAGACAAACATTCCTCGCAATGACGGGTGGTGCATAACGGCATAAAACAAACCCCCGGCTTTCGCCGGGGGTTTTGCTTTATTTGATTTCTATCAAATCGCCGAATCGGCCGGCGTTCTTTCCGCCCACTATGCAATGGATTTCGGAACCTATGGAATCCATGAATTCCGCAACGGCCGCGTCTTTGCGTTCACGGTGCAACGCATCGCGACGTTCTTCCGCTATTCTCTTTGTCGCCATATAACCTATCACACCGGAACCGACCGTGGTTGCGAGATTACCCCATGCAAACCCGCCCCTGCCATCGTTAAAACCAATCAGGCCGCGCTCTTTCAAAGACGCAGATTCTACACACGTTTTACTTTCTTTAAAACTTTTAACTTGTGCTTCACATACTTTAGTATCGCTATAATTAGCGACACTAAATTTAGTTATGTCGTCGGCTTCGTCTTCGGCTTCGTCTTCGGTTTTACATCCACTAACAGTTATTTTTTTATCATTAAGTTCAACCACCACGTGTGCTTTAGTACTATCTGTGCACTTATTGCAACCTGCATTTTTAACATCGCATACCATTTGATCATTTGTTTTATTCTTTTCCATGGTGTTCATTATCGAATTATGCGCCATATTCCCGCCAACTGCGGCGATAATCGCGCCGGTCCATGCGGCGGTCTGAACATTGGTTCCCGGTTTCTTTACCTCACTTTCAAGCGTCTTTATAATTGCCTTCATATCGGAATCGGTCAGCCATGAACCGCACATAATCGTATCGCCCACAGAGAAATACCGGGTGTTATTCGTAAAGTGCTTTTCCAACGTGGTATTCGTCGCAACCATTGACACGCGCACCGCGCAGAACCCGCCCCACACATACGCCGTCCGTTCTACTTTATCCGTGGCAAGCCCCTTTACGGCATAGGTACCCCAATCATCAAAACTTGAATCCACAGCGGCCCACATAAAATTATCCTGGGCGGCGGCAACGCGGTTGCGCGCTTCGCACGCGTTCTTTGCGGCGTTCGCCTGGTACACCAATCTCTGCTGTGCCTCCATCGCGACTTCGTCGATAAGGTTGTTGAATATCGCCTTTTCGTTCAACGCGCAATTCGCATTGTCCGACGATTGCATCGACAATTCGTCGTTCGGCGTGGTGGTATAATTCCCGGTATACTTGCCATCCTCGTCTTGTTCAAGTTCCACGGTAACGTCCCTGAAATACGTCACGGCCGAAGTGCACATGCCGGCCCACGCGTCGCGCGCCGATTCCCCGGCCTTTGCCGAATTCAAAGAATCCCAGTTAAAGCTGCTCCAATTATAAACGCCAGAGCTATCTCCTTCCGGTCCTACCCATCCGTCCGCTTTCAATGCATAGTTCAAATCGAACCAATCGCGGCACATCTGGATGTTTTTAACCGTGCCTATGCAAAGTCCCTGGGCCATTTCGCGGGAAAATCCGCCGGCGCGAACGCCCGAAATCACATTGTTTGTGCCGAACACGCCCTGGTTCCGGCCGCTGTTTTCATCCACGCCGCGTATCAGGCATCCGGTAAAATCGTCCCCGCATTCGCGTCGCACGCATTGCTTTGCGGCGTTTTGGCACGTCTGTTCCATTTTGTTCAATCCGGTCTGCGAGAAAGTGCTTTGCAACCGGGTTGAAAGCCGCAACGCCAAACCCTTGCCATCGCTTGTGTTCCATATGGTCGGCCACAGGCTGCCGTTGTTTGGCGCCAGATTCCGGCAATACTGGTTGTCGTTGATTTGCGGTTTGCAGAAAGTTTCTATCAGTTCGTTGCTGGCGCCCGTCCATAATTTAACCTGACCCTGGGCATCGCGCGCCATTCCATAACACATGGCCATAGACCCGCGGCCGCAAGAATCTTTTATGCATGTTTCCGTCGCCATAGTACAGCGCGCGTACGAACTGGCGACCGCCGCGGCCAGCCATTCTATGGCCTGCGTCTGGACCCAGTTTTTGCGGTTCATCGTGCCGCTCATCACCTGTTGGTACGTCATGTATTGTTCCAACGGGTCGGTTATGTCCAGCTGGTTCATGATATTCACGCCGTTCGACGGATTCACGGTCATATAGCAGAACCGGTTGGAACCGATTTCAATTTTGCATTCCGCCTCTAAATATTTGTTCACGGCCGTTGCGTCCAACAACATGTTGTTCGCGTAATTCTTTACCAATGTCTGGTCGACATCCACAGAACCCCGTTGGTTGTCAAAGAACACCGACGTCGGGTCGGAAAGCGCCTGTAATTCGGACAGCGCGTTGCGTATCCCCAGCCGCGCCAGGTTGGTCGGATTTGTGGCGCTGCCGCCCACTGGCAATTTCTCCAGGGCGTCGTTCAGTATGTTGTTTACAGAATCCAGCTGCATGGTCGTGCGGTCAATGTCAAGGCATTTATGCGGACTGTCCTGGCATGCGCGGGTCAGGCACGCGTTCGCGACGCGTTCGCATGTTGTGACCGCATGACTGGCCGCCCACAGCGCGCCGGCCCAGATTTCACGGCCCAATGCGCTTTTCTGGTTCGCACCGTCGTTGGTGCTAAAGCGCAGCTTGATATCGGAAAGCTGTATCGTTGTGCCGCCGCGCAAAAGGCTGCGCCGAACGACTTTCCATTCTCCGTCACAAAGCGCGCGGTTGGCAGACGCGTTGTCGTCGGTCCATGAAACTTTTGCATATCCGTCGGTGCCGTCCAGTCCGAACATGTGGTTTATGACGTCCGCCGGACATCTGACCAGTTCGGATTCGCAATACATGCGTCCGGCTTTGAATCTTTCTTCGGTGTCGCACAATTCGAAATTTTCACCGCAGACCATTTCCATTTTCAGGCACGACATATAGCGCATGGTGCAGCGCAGAGCATCCAATTGTTCCGGCACGGGATTGTCGCATGTTCCGTTGTATTCGCCCGGGGTATTGGTGCCCGTTGTGCCCGTGGTGGTCAGCGGCCGCAGCTGGCGCATTGACGGCCCGCGGTCTTGAATCGTGCCGACATTCGCGGCGACAACGGCCGGCCGCGCGGTCGGGTTCGGATTTGGTCCGACCAGCTGCGCCGCGGCAATGCCGCAAAGCCCAAACGCAAGCGTCGCAAAAACAACAAGTTTTTTGGAAACTTTTGACATATTTTCCCTCTTCTTTTCATCTTATTTTATCATATAGTGGCAAAATATAAAAGCAAAAAGTGGGACTTGTAGGGGCGCCCCCTTGCGGACACGTTCCTGCCCCCTTGCGGGGCGGGATAGAAAATCTTACGAGTGAAACGAGTTAGATTTTCTTGGGTGGGGGTAGCCAATAATTCCCCCCACCCAAGAACTTGTAACGCACTTTGTGCTAACAAGTTCTATCCCGCCCCGCAAAGCCACCCCGCGCAATCTTTGATTGCGCCGGGACCCGGCGGGGGCAGGAAAGCCCCTACATATCATTCAAAATCTCTTTCAATTCACGCATATCGTCGGGAAGTTTCGCCTTGAATTTCAACATTTCGCCCGTAATCGGATGGGAAAGTTCCAAGACTTCGGCGTGCAGCATCTGGCCGCCGCCCGCCCGGATAAATTCCAACAATTCCGGGTTCTTGACGCTGCCCAGCCTTGTCTGTCCGCGACCGTAAATCGGGTCGCATAAAACCGGAAAACCGTGCGCCGACAAATGCACGCGAATCTGGTGCGTCCGCCCGGTTTCCAAAGTGCACCGCAATTCCGAAATTCCGGTCCGCGGCCAGACGTTGATGACTTCGGCGTGTGTCTTCGCCGGCTTGCCGCCGGTTTTCAGCATTGTCATTTTTTGTCTGTTGCGCGTCGACCGTCCGATGTTTCCGGATATGTCGGCACCCAGCCAGTTCGGAACGCCCCATACGAACGCGATGTATTTCCGCACCAGATTGTGTTCGGAGAAAACATGGGACAGCACGCGGTGCGCCGCGTCGGTTTTTGCAAAAACTATAACGCCGCTGGTATCTTTGTCCAGACGGTGCACGACGCCGGGGCGCATTCCGTCCGCACCGATGGACGACAATTCTGTGTGCGCAAGGACCGCCTGGACCAATGTTCCATCTTCGCGTCCGGCGCCGGGATACATGGCTATTCCGCGCGGCTTGTTTATTACGATGATGTCGGCGTCTTCATAAACGATGTCTAACGACATCGTTTCGTTTACCGTTTTCCGTTTAACGTTTACCGGTTTTTTTTCTGGAATAATTACTTCGTATTCTTCGCCGACTTTTACTTTATCGGAAAGTTTTATTTCATTGCCGTTTTTCGTGATTTGGAATTTCTGAATCTCCGACCGCGAATATTCCGGAATTTTGGACGCGACAAACTTGTCGACGCGAATTCCCGCATCCCCGTCTTCAACGATAAAAATAAATTTATTATTTGATGTCATTCCAGTCTGTTCTTTCGCATTCGTTCAGGCGCACGGTCAAATTCCGTCCGCTGTGCGCTGCCGGACATACGGCGATTCCCGTGGTTACGCCCTGAACTGCGTCGCGCCGCACTTCGCGGAAAGCGAACTGTAATTCTTTCGGCGGATACACGCACACGATGCGCATGCGCGCGTCGTTGTCCATCTGGAACGATGTCGCGGGGGCGACCCATGCGCGCGCGGCCTCGGCCTGGCCGAAACAAGGAAACGCGTCCAGAAAATACAGTTCCGTTCCAATTGTCGATACGGACCTGTCGCGGCCGAAAGTCACGCGGTATTCGGACATGCGCATGCCGGTGATTGCCTCCCAATCCGCGCTGGTCGCGAACATTGTGATGGTCGCCGGCGGCAGGGATTGCGCGTGCGCGCAAATAGAGCATAGAGCATAGAGCATAGAGCATAGATATATGTTTTTGAAAAATTTCATAGATTTATTTTTTAATGTCATCATTTGTATATTCTCCATTGTTATACTCTATGCTCTATTATCTATGCTCTACTTTATAAACTCCACCGCCAGTTTTTTCGCAGCCGGCGGAAAATCGGCGATAGTGTGGGCGAATTCCGCCGCCTCTCCTATATCCAGAATCGGCACCGGCGGGCGCACTTTCTGGCGCAGAACCTCGTCGCCCGCGTTATTTTTCACGACCAGCGCCATATCCGGAATTCCGTAAATTTTTCCGGACAAATTTCTGACGCGGCCCGATACGACCCATGCTTCTTCGGCCGTCTTTTGGACGCCGGTCATTTCGATGACCAGGGGCGCTTTCGGTTTTTTTGTCGGCATATATCTGACCGCGGCCATCCCTGCAAACACGGCGGCAAAAAGGACCGCACCCCATATCAGAATCGGGCCGCGGTGTCTGGGCGGCATCCACGCATGTCCGCACAGCGCGCATTCCGCGCGCTTGCCGCCGGGGATGTCCGCCGCGTAATCCGTTCTGCAAAAAGGGCATTTGATTTTCATATCAACGCGCATTGTAAAGGAAATTTATTCCAAATTCAACCTGTCGTATTCCGCCGAAATCCTTCGCTCTATTTCGGAAAGCGCGCGCGCGTAATCCGCGACAGTCGCGTTGTTGTTATTGAATACGGCGGACATCGCCCGGTATGCGTACGTGCTTGTGTCGGCGCCGCGCGCGGCTTGTCTCATCATCTGGGGCAACGCGGGCAGCATTACGTCGAAAAACACCGCGTCGCGTGCGGAAAAGTCCCAGAAATACGCGGCGTTTTTCGGGTCTTCGATTCTTTCCCGAACCACCAGGCGCGGCGTCACGCTGCCGCCTCCGCCGACGAACATCTGCATTGCGGTAACGCGTCCGCCGGTCATGTCTATGGACCCTCCGACCGAAAGACTGGCAGCTTTTTCATCCATATCCGACACGGAAAATCCGCCCAGCGTCAGATCGCCCGCCCAAAGCCGCAGCGCGGCGACCGAAGAAAACCGCGCGCGTCCCGGCACGGTCATGCGTTGCGTATCTATGCCGCGGGAATCGGAAGAAAGCGCGCCCGATACCAGCGCTTCGCCGGCGACGGCGATATTTCCATCCAAAGCGGGCCTGTTTTCGACAACCAGACGGTTGGCGCCCGCTGTATTCGCGTTTATGGTTTCCGTGAATTTAGAAGCCTCTGCGAATATTGAACCCGCCCCCGTTATATCGTGCCCGCCCATGGCCAGGTCGGACCGCATTGTTGCGTCGTCCGCGCCGCCGCCCGAAACACGGCGCAGGAATTCTTCGCCGGATACGACGGCGGCGGTCATGTCCAGCAACGACCGGTCGCTGAACCTTGCGTTCCATATATTGGCTTTTGTTCGCCATGTTCCGAACGCGCCGAACGTGTCCGGGCCGTCGGCCATGCCGGCGCCCGCGCCCGCGGCCAGCGCGATTTCGCGCGTGCGAATGGGCGCCGCGCCGTCTATGTCCATAACGACGATTCCTTGCAGGAAGGACCGTCCGCCGCGGTCGGCGCTTTTCACGACGCGCATCTGGAACTGTTCCGCCCTGCCCAATGATTCTACGTTCAAATCGAATTCCTCTAAATCTTCCAAAGACACGCGAACAACGTTGCGGCCGACGGACGACAACAGCTCTCTTTTGTTTTCCTCCATGTATTTTTCCAAAGCGGACCGGACGGCGGCCATATCGGCGGCCGCTTTCAGATTTTCCGCGCGGCGCACCCGGGCGTTCTCTTGTCCGACCAGAAAGGGCAGCATGGCCGCCGCCAATGCCAGCGCCAGCAACAGCTCTACCATCATTCCGCCGCGTTCCGCACGTTCGCTATGCGAACGCGCAGAGCATAGAGCATAGAGCATAGAGCATAAATGCTTTGAACAATTTGAAAAATATTTTTTTATATTCAACACCTGTAACGACCCCATCTATGCTCTATTATCTTTGCTCTATGCTCTCTGAATCCTTCCATCCTTCCTTCATTATTTCCCCGAATTTTTCCGCCGGCACATTGAACTCCATGTTTCCCGCATTAGAAACGGTTAACGACGAAAATCCGGGCGCCGCGCTTTGCGATGTTAACATCCAGTTGCCCAGTTTCAGCGGCGCATCGGAATAACTTGACGACAGTTCGTTTGACACGACCAGACCCAATCCGTCCGCAAAGCGCATCTCGTCCGCGGACACGAACGGCACGGTCAGGTTGTACGCGCTGATCCCTGTGAATCCGGAAACGGTCCTTGATGTCGCCGACTTTACGGTCATGGTCCGCCCGACGCGGACCGATTCCATAATCTGGGCGCGGCTTGCGATTATATCGCCCTGGGCGGACCAGTTTCCCGCGCCGCCGCCGCCTTCGAACAAATCCGCCTGGATGTTTCTGAATCCGACGACGTCGCCCATGACGCGAACTCCGTCGAACGACGCGTTGCTTCCGTCCATGTTCGCGCCGTCCGGAAACACTGCTTCGTCCGCGGCGAACGATTCTATGGCCGCGAACCATCCGGACACCATCTTAGAATCAAGCAGTCCCGCGCCCACGGCGCCGGCGTTCGTCACGTTGTTGCGCGCCATCATCAGATTGCGCTCCATGGTGTTCAGACGTTCGTCGCCCGCATCCACCCGGTGCATAAAATTGAACGAATCATCCCGGGGCAATTCGACCGGTATCCGGTACACCAAATCGTTTTCCTGCATCATTTCCGTCTCTATGCTCCATCCGCCGCCGACGGAAAACGCCGTGTTTTCCGGCCCCGCGACGGCGGCGTCCGCGCCCAGATGACGCGCTATCTTATGCATTCGGATTCCGTCGAATTTTCCTGGGAACAACAGATATGCCTCGACCGTGACGCCGCCCAGATGTCTGAACTTTTCAATGAATGCGAAAGCGGGCGTCATCGCTATAGCGCCTTTGATTTCCTTACCTGCAATCTCTTGCAATTCCTTTGCGTCCAATTCGACCAGCTTGTCTTCCTCCCAATTCATCTGACTGCTTCGGATAAATCCGGACACGGGGTATTTCCACCCCGCTATCTGCCGCGCCATGGCGACGTCTTTTATATCGCGGCTGACTTCGGCCACGCGGTTGTACACAAAAGGCGCCATCGCCGAAACCAACCCGATGGCCAGCAATGTTTCAAGAAGATTGCTTCCGCGCTGTTCTAGCATTTTTCCTTTCCTTCCAGCAGACATTTCTTCATGTTGATTCTTTGTTCCAGCCGCTGCCAGAACATAAATCTGCAAACGATATTCTGGGCCAGCGATTCCCGGTTATACGTCACGCCCAGACCGTACATATTGTCGGCTATGAAATCATTGCATCCGGTTTGTACGTCGGACGCCTCTAACGGATATCGGATAATTTTTATATCGTTGTTGTTTATTCCGGCGATGGCGGCATCGGGCAGAACGGACACGCCGGCGGGCCGCACGTCCGCGATAATCGGGCCGGTTCCCCCGGCCAAAAGGCGCGCGGACGTCTGGTCGCGCAGCGTGACGGCCGTCGCCGCGACGACGTTTGTTTCTATCCCCGATTTATTGTTGATGATATCCGTCCCGTCTTCGCTGATGAATACGTCCTGGCCGCGCGCCGCGTTGATGAATCCGGCGATTTCGGCCCTCTCGACGGAAAGCGTTATGTTGTGGAATACGGCGTTGCCCTGCACATCCCATATTCCCGGGCCGGTAAATCCGCCGCGCCCCTCCTCCATGGTGAAACTGTGGGCGGATACGACTTCGCCGGTTAAAGAGCCCGCATCGCCGTATCTGGACACCGACGGCGCGGAAACGTATTTGGCGGAAAGCGACCCCCGCGATATGTTCAGCGCGTTCGACATGTTTTTCGTCTGGAATACGGCGCGGCGGATTTTCATATTGCCGAATCTGTGCCGCTGTCTTCTTCCGTCTTCCGTCCCGGAAAGCACCATATCGCCGGCCAGGATATTTCTGAACCTGCCTTCAACCGCGGATATGTCGCGCGCGCCCCTGATGTCGCGGCCGCCCATGTTCAGCGCGACATGCATCCTGTTGTTTTCAGGGGTGCGCGCGCGCACGGCCAAAAGGTCTGAAAATTCGCCGTCCAAGGGAACGCGGACGTAAACAGAGCCGGGCATGGGTTTGTATGAAAACGCGGACATGTCGATATTCCATCCGCCCGTCGCGCCGCGGATTTCGTCGCCGTCCGGCTCTCCCGCCCAGAACCCTAAGCGCAGCGCGATTTCCGCCTTGTCTATCCCGCGGACGCCTCCGCCGGACATCCGTATCCACGCGATTGTGTCCAATTCGTCTTTGGTCACGACCATCGTCACTTTTTGTCCGAACGGGGTGCGCGGCACGAATCCGATGGGCAGACCGTACGCCTCCAGCGCGTCCGCAAAATCCTTGCCTTCGTATTCCGTCTTGCCGTACATAAACCGGTCCGCATTGTCTTTCCCAAAGGCGCGCGCGGCGGGAATGACCGAATTAATCTGGGATACGGCGGCGTTCATCTGGGCGTCCAGACCGGTTCGCGACATTTTTTTGACCAGCATGGGCATAAACGCGACAACCAGCGACAGCGCCAAAAGCGCCTGCAGCATAAAGTTTCCCGATGAATTTCCAACCCTCTCCATAAAGGAATTCTAGCGGTATAAAAAAATTATTGCAAACGGTTTTAAGGCGGTATATAATAAACGGGTTAAAAGGATTTAATTTCCCAAATTTAATAATATCAACCAGTGCCTAGGCGTCCCCTAGTGCCTTTAATCAGGTTTATTTCATGCAGCATAAAAAAAATCAATCGTCCACCGGCATCATGATACAGCGGTGCCATCGCTGGCGCCAGAAAAGAAAACAATACCTGGACCAGGCGCGCACAACGGCGGACGAAATCGAACGCGAACGCCTGCTTCAGATGGCGGAACATTACGGCCGCATTGTCAGCGATGAACAGAATAAAATCGACGGCCAGCGGGGCGGCCCGAAACCGGCGGAACCGGCGGATGCCGAAGAAAGCGAAGGCGACGACGAATCGTTTCCCGATTTCCTGACGCAATTGAACAAGAATTAAATAATTTCACTTTTTTGTTTTTTGTTCTATAATCCCGTTCATGAACAAGTCTATTATCTTTGCTCTATGCTCTATGCTCTTTCTTGGCGCCTGCGCCGGGTCTATGGAAAAACGCCTTGACGACGCGCGGGCCGATTTCAAGGCGGGCGTATTCGAAAAACAAAAAGTCGGCGATAAAAACCTGGACCCTTTGCTTTCCGGGAACGCGCTGTTCCAACAAAATAAATTCGGCGACGCGGACAAAGAATTCGAATCCATAAACCGCCGGATGGAAAAAGCGCAGTCTTCCGGCATAACCGGCGAAATCGGCCGCGCCATCGCCGGAAATCTGTCCGCGGATTACAAGCCGTATTTTATGGACGACCTGTTTGTTTCGTATTACCAGATATGGTCCGCGATTGCGGACGGACGAACAGCCGACGCCCGCGTGATTATAAATCAATCGTACGCGAAACAACAGCGCCTGTCCGCCGAATACGCGTCGCTGATTCGTAAAAAGGAAAAAGATTCGAACGGCCTGGGCAAACAATTGCGCGCCGAAAACGCGTCTTGGGAATCTTTCAAGGATATTATGAATCCGGCGTTGACTTACCTTGCCGGAATATATTTTTTGAATTTCGCGTCGGGCCCGTCGGATTTTGAAACCGCGCGCACATACCTGTCGCGCGCGGACGGAATGGCGCCCGGCAACAAATTTATAAAACAAGACCTGGCCGCCGCTTCCGCGCGGCGCACGCCCGTAAACACTGCATGGATATTTATCGAATCGGGATTTTCGCCGAAATTGATCGAACGGCGAATCGATTGGCCCATGGTTACCGCCGGCGGCGTAAGCGCCGTATCGATTGCAGTGTCGGAACCGATTATGCTTGACGGCGGGCAAGCCGTCGACGGGGCGGAATTGGTCGCGAACATCGACGCCATGTTTATGACGGAATACAAAGAATACGCGGTCAACGATGCGCTGCGCGCGGCCGCAAGCGCGGCGACGAAATTGGCGATGCAGGGCACGGCGAACCATTACGGCGGAACGCTTGGCGGAATCGCGGCGGTCGCGGCCGGCATGGCTATGACCAGCGCCGAAATCCGAACATGGGCCACATTGCCAAAGAAAATATACGTGCTGCGGATTGACAAGGATGCAAAGTGCAAAAGCAATGATTGCTTGATTACATTAAAATCCGGTGGTACAGTTGTTACAGAATTCAAAATTGAAAGACACGGAAACCATCTTGTCTACATAAGATTGCCGAACGAAGAAATTAAACCAAAAATAATAAAACTAAAAGGATAAACTATGAACAAAATAAAATGCCTTATGCCTTATGCCTTATGCCTTATGCTCTGCGCCTGCGGCGGAACGAAAGTAATCGACACGAACGATTCGAAAGCGGTATCGGGGATGAGCCATGTGATGGAATTGGAATATAGGGATTGGACGAACACGGCCGAAGAAATGGTTAATTCCATGTTCAAATCCGGCGGATTCGCGCGAATCAAAGACCCGGTTATCGCAATGGGCCCGATGATTAACGACACCCAGCAGCGTTTCGACACGGACATACTGACCAAGAAAATCCGCAGCGACCTGGTCAATTCCGGCCGCGCACAGATTGCCACTAATTTCGGCGGCGAAGACACGACCAGCAACACAATGCGCGATATGCGCGGCAATTCGGAATACGCCGCCAATTCATTCGCGGGCAAGGGAACATTGGTCGCGCCGAACATGTCCTTGTCGGGCAAGATGTTGCAGCGTAATCTGAAACTGGACAGCGGATGGTTCGACAGCAAAAACGAACGCGTGGAATATTATCTGCAGCTGACACTGACGGATTTGAAGACGGGCCTGTCGGTTTGGGAAAACGAACAGCCGATACTTAAAGAAGGCAAACGCGCCCCGCGCTGGTAATTACCTCGTCCGAAACCGCATTGCGGGCGCTTTTGGGTGTTCATGTATCATCTATACACTTCACACCCAAAAACACCCGCAAGCCGGCCTAACGAATGCGAATAATTTATTTTTAACGCCGCTTGCGCGGCGTTTTATATTTCTAATCGTACGGGTTTTCTGTTTTCGCGTATTCGATTACGACGGGCAGCGATTCCCAGCGCAGCGCCTTTGCAATCCCCTTGCGCAGATATCGGGTATATGATTCGGGAATATCGGATGTGCCGCCGACATTGACGGTTATTCGCATCGGGCGTTTTCCGGTCTGGCTGGCGAATTTTATTTTCATCGGACGTTTCAGGCGCGACATAGGCGGCTGGCGCGCGGCCATCAGTTTTTCAAGCGTGCGATTTACGAAACTTGTCGCGGCGTGTTCGTTGGAAAGGTCCCACAATTCGTACACGCGCTTTATCATGTTTTTAACGCCGCGCCCCTGTTCCGCGCTGATGGGCAGTATCAGCGGTTTTATAATCTGGTGAAAGCTGTCCGCAAACTGGTGCTTTAATTTCAACAGCTTGTCTTCGCGTATTTCTTCCGGCACCAGGTCCCATTTGTTCAAAGCGACCGCCAGGATTTTTCCGGCGTCGTACACTCTCCCTGCGATGCCCAGCGCCTGGTTTTCGATATTTTTCGTCGCGTCGACTATCAGGATGACGGCATCGGATTTGGAAATGGCGTCAAGTGATTTCAGCGCGGCCAAAGTTTCGACATCGTCCGTGATTCCGGCCTTGCGCCGCAGACCGGCGGTGTCGACAATCGTCATATCGCGGCCCAGGAATTTTGTTTTTATCGCGATGGTATCGCGGGTGACGCCGGGTTCGTCGCGGACGATTACGCGGTCTTCGCCCAGAATTTTATTCACCAATGTGGACTTGCCGACATTCGGCTGTCCCATAATCGCGACGCGAATCGCGTCGCTTGATTTCTGATTTTCGATTTCTGATTTCTGATTTGGTTTTTCAAGTTTCGATATAAATTCGGAAATCGCATCGAACCCCTGTTTGTGTTCCGCCGAAACCGGCACCGGCTCGCCCAGGCCCAGTTTGTAAAATTCGGACAAATCGCCTGTGCGTTTGCCCTCGGTTTTATTAACCAGCAACAATACGGGCTTTCCCGCCTTTTTTACAATGCGCGTCCATTCCGTATCGCCCGGCACCAGCCCCGCCTTGCCGTCGACCACGAACAGGACCGCGTCCGCGCCCTTTATCGCGGCCAACGATTTGTCTGTTGAAATTTTACCAATTTCGTCGGTTTTCGTTTCCAATCCCGCGGTGTCGAACAGTTCTATATCCGTGTCTTCGGCCATGCGCAGCATGCCGGAAACCACGTCGCGGGTAACGCCCGGCCTGTTGTGGACGATGGCGTCGCGCGAACGCGTCAACTGGTTGAACAGCGTTGATTTTCCCGTATTGGGTCGCCCTGCGATTGCGATTTTCATATTTCCGTTTTCCGTTTTCCGTTTTCCGTTCACCGCGCAATGCGGAACAAATAACGAAAATTTTGTGATTGTTTTTTTGTTTATTCGTGTTTATTATACAGTGGAATTTAACAAAGTGCAAATTCCGTGATTCATTTGCCGAAAGTCGCGAAAGGCGGTAAACGGTAAACGGTAAACGGTAAACGGAGTATAAAATGGCCAAACGTAATTCATACAAACGCATGTTCGCAATCTGGTTCTCGCACATAGTGCAGATAATCATGAACCCAAAACAGTTCTTTTCGAAAATCGTCGCGGACGGGAATATGGACGAATCCATGATGAAGGCGTTCCTGTACGGTCTGCTGGGCGGGATAATGGTTCTGGTGATACAGAAAATCGGCGGGGCGGAATTGACGCTGCAATTGATATTTTCAAAACTGGTAATCGTTCCGGTTATGGCGGTCGCGATACTGTTCGTTTTGGGCGGCATGCTGATGATGGTGTCGGAAATAACGGGCGGCGAACGCGATTGGGAAATCGCGATAAAGGGTCTGGCGTCGGTGTTCTTTATATATCCGGTGATACTGGTTTTGAATTCGCTGGCCTGGGGCTGCGTGTCGTTATGGGTCATCAGCGCGATTGTCGACATATACGTGCTGTTCCTGCTTTACAACATCGCGGTGTATTGCATGAAGGGAAACAGGACGCGCGTCCTTATCGTCATCGGCGCGTTTGCTTTCTTTATGCTGACGGTGTATGCGACGGATTATCGGTTCGGCTGGCTTTCCCTTAAAAACTATGCCGCCGCGCTGGAATGTTACAGATAACTTATTACCTTGTCCGAAACCGCATTGCGCGCGGTTTTGGCCCCTCATGTATATCTTATACACTACGGGACCAAAACCACACGCAAGCCGGTCTAACAAATGTGAATGATTTAATTTTTTACGCCGCTTTCGCGGCGTTTATATTTTTCAAATTTCAAAACTTTCCATGCAGTCCGGCGGCAACAAACGGTTGTACGTCACCCGGGGATGACACCGCGCCGCCCGACCCGAACATTTCGAAATATTCGTCGATTTTGTAACGCAGCGACACAATGCCGGTATGGGTGGTCGTCGAATTCGGATAGTCCGGATGGTTGCCCCATATACCGACGTTGGACAATATGTACGATACCGACGCGGACCAGGCAAGGAAGTCGTAACTGGCGCCGACGCCGGTCTGCAATCCGTCCGACGGGCGCGTTATCGCGTTATGGTCGTAAATCCCGCGAACGGTCGCTCCGAAATTCCAACTGGTGTATTGAACATTCGCACCCAACGCGGCCTGCATGCGCGAATCAGCGGTGACGGGCGCTGTATAAATATCCGCGTTCAAATCGCGGGGGCTGTCCACAAATCCGGCGGCGGCGGACAGCGCCAGTTTTGTCTTGCCGTGCGGCTGTCGGAATTTTATTCCGACGTCGGTCGCAGAATTAAAATGCGTATCGAACGGCGAAACCGACATGCCGGCCTGAACAACATTGGTGGGCAGCGACACGGCGGTTGCGCGGAAAGAATATCTGGTCCCTGTTAATGTTGAATTTGAAATAACGTCCGACGTATCGGTCACCTTGTATAAAATCGGCGTGTTGTTCATTCGCAGGGCGCCGACATCGGGCAGCCCCAGCCCCAGTTTCGCCGCAACCGATTCGGTCCAACCCAATTCCGTGCGGCCGTACGGGCTTTCCGCGAATATGAACGCGTCGGAATAATATCTGTCGAATTCATAGGCCAGCCGGTCAAAAGAATAAACGGCGCCCAATGTCCAGCCGCCTCGCACGGCGTAATTCGCCTGGCCGCGAACGCGGTAATCGTAAATCAGCGGTTCAGGGAAAGCGGCGCCCGCAGTCCCGTATCCGTTCAGGCGCAGCCCGACGCCGTCCCTGTTGTATGTGTATGCCGCCGCAGGCGACGCAAGGCATAAGGCATAGGGCATAAGGCATATCAGTTTTGTGCTTATTGAAACTAGTTTAATCAATCTCATATTATTTATGCCTTATGCCCTATGCCTTATGACTTGTTGGCATCCGCCAGAATCGCGTCCCGCAGTTTTGCAAACGCCCGCTCTTCTATCTGCCGGACGCGTTCGCGCGAAATCTTGTGCCGTTCGGATAATTGCTCCAGGGTCGGCGCCGGGTCGGACAGGCGCCTTGCGATTAAAATTTCGCGGTCGCGTTCCGGCATCGCCGCCAGATGTTTTTGCAACAGCTCGCGCCCGAAATTTCTGAATTGCGATTGTTCTAATTTGTCTTCGATTGAATTTTCGTCATCCGCCAGATTGGAAAGCATGTCCGGCGAATCGGACTCGTCGCGCGCCGGCCGGTTCAGCGACAAATCGCGCGCGGCGATGCGTTTTTGCATGCGCGACACGTCCAGTTCCGGAACTTCCAAATATTCCGCGATTTGCTTTGTCTGGTCGTCGGAAAGATTGTTGTCCATTATGCCCAGCGCGCGTTTGGCCCGCGCCAGGTTAAAGAACACGCGCTTTTGATTCGCCGACGTTCCGATTTTTACCAAAGACCAGTTGTTCAGAACGGTGTCGTAAATCTCCGCCTTTATCCAGAACATGGCGTA
Source organism: Alphaproteobacteria bacterium (assembly GCA_009782315.1). GTDB lineage: Bacteria > Pseudomonadota > Alphaproteobacteria > Rs-D84 > Rs-D84 > WRKW01. The sequence goes on along the minus strand of WRJH01000002.1, from coordinate 32,391 downwards.
CGTTGAAAACCGGAATCCGCGTTCCGGGTCGAATTTGGAAAGCGCCTGCATCAGTCCCAAATTGCCGCTGGCAATCAAATCCGCGACGGGAATTCCGTAATTCTTGAAATCGTACGCGACGGAAACGACCATGCGCAGATGGCTGGACACCAGTTTTTCGGCCGCGAACTTGTCGCCCGCCCGGCGCCAGCTTTGCGCGTATTCGTATTCCTCTTCGGCGGAAAGCATGGGAAAATTCTGGACGGACCGGATATACCGTTCCAGATTGGCGTCGTCGGACGTCACAATGGGCAAGGGGTTGCAGACGGCCGGCAGGGCGGCTTCGTCCCTTGTATCGTTGTCTTGTCTCTTTTCGCTTTTGACTTTCATGCCAACCAGTATAGTGCAAATTAAAAAGATTGCAAATGGGATGAAAACAATAGTATCATTGCCAAAGATGAAAAAGGAGCAACCGATGGCATCAATGCTGACAAGATTTGCAAAAAAACCGGCCGCGCCGAAAAAGACGCTGCAAGACCACGCCGAAGACGCGCTGTACAGGGAAGTAAATGAAGAGGTTCATGCGGAAGCCGCGTACGATTTCGTAAAAAAACATTCCCGCATTCTTATCGCGGCCGCCGCGCTGGCGATTGTCGTTGTTTCGGGGCTGCAGCTTTTGCGGATGCACAACGCGCGGACCCTGCGCCAATCTGCCGCCGCGTATGAATCGGCCGTCATGATGATGGAATCCGGGAACACGGCCGCCGCGCGCGAGGCGCTTGTCCGCGCCGCAAGACAGTCCGGCGGCGGCATGGCGGACCTGGCGCTGTTTTCCGCGGCGAAACTGGATTTGCAAACCGGCAATATAGAAGACGGGCTGGTGCGGCTGGAACAATTGGCCAAAGACGGCAACACGCGCGATTTTCGGGATTTGGCGCTTATCAACCTGGCGGTCATAAAGGCGACCGACATGACGGCGGGGCAGTTTGCGCGCCATTTGGCGCCCGTCCAGACGAAACGGTCGCCGTTCTATTACACCGGCATGCTTTTGATTGCGCAAAAATATCTGGCATCCGGCGACGATGCGTCCGCGCGCAAATGGCTGGACCGCATAACGTCGGACAAGGACGCGCCCGCATCCATTTCCGCCCAGGCAGAGATGTTGAAGTAACAAGGCATAGGGCATAAGGCATAAAAGTATGAGATTGATGAAAATACTTTCAATGATTACAAAGCGCATATGCCCTATGCCTTATGCCCTATGCCTTATAGCGCTTTGCGCCTGCGCCACCAAGGACCCGGTACTTCCGGGCGAACGGCATTCCGTGTTCGATACCGGCGGAATCGTGGTTCTGGACAAACCGGTACCGGAAAACGCGCTGAAAGAAATATCGCGGCCGGGGGTGCGGACCGCGGAATACATACAGGATTCCAACAATGTAGTATGGCGGATATCCGGGGACGAACGGATTCGGATATTTTCCGGTTTTCCGACGACCGCCCATGTTTCCGGCGAAAGACGGCCGACGGTGACGGACAAATACATATTCGCCGGACTGTCCACCGGCGAAGTCGTAAAGATAGATAGGGCTACGCGCAACCTGGTGTGGGTCGCGGACATTTTCAAATCCAGCGCGATGACCGGCGGGTCCAGCATACTTGACGTCGTCGCGCCCGTAATGACGGACGGCGACCGGTTTGTCTATGCGGGGGGATTGGGCGGTTCTTTCTGCAAACTCAACTCGGACACGGGCGCGAAAGTTTGGTGTTCGGGCGTCGGCACCGGCACGCCGTTCATTGTCCGGACGGGCGTTTCTTATGTGGTCGGCACGGACGGTTACTTGTATGCGATAGCGGGCGGCACCGGGGACGTCTTTTGGCGGACGGAAATCAAAACCCAGGCAAGGCCGGAATTTTCCGATGGAACGATTATCGTCGGCAAAGAAAAATTCGACTCGATAACAGGCGATATGCGATAGGTAATAGGTAATAAGTAGTGGTTGCCCAATATATTGGACACTTACATGTTGTCTATTATAATAGACAGTCTATTAACTCGAACTACCTATTACCTATTACCTGTTACCTATTTTTTCCTTGCTCTTGCCCCGCAAATCCCATAGAATTGTTTATAGAGATGACAGGGGGGAAGGAAATGGTTTTCAAAAAAGATTCAAAAAAACGCGCAAAGACAAAAAAACCGGCGGCAAAATCGCCGCGCATCGCGGCCGCGTACGTGCCCGCGACCCGCGCAATGCCCGCGCCATGCGGCAGACGGCTGGCCCGGAACATATATTTCGGCATAATTTTATTCTTTGCATCCGCGACGTTCTATATAATGGGGCGCAGCTATTCCATACTGAATCCCGGGGACGATCACGGGATGGCCGCCGCGATAATCGACATGACGGCCATGTCGCACGAAGAACGCGCCGTACTTGCGAACGAATATTTCGCGTATGGCCGGGGCAAACTGGTTTCCGGAAACGGGGTCGGCGCCATTTTGGACTTTTCCATCGCCATAGAGGCGAATCCGGACGACGTCATGTCGCATATCTACAGGGGCGAGGCGCATCTGCAAGTGGGCGACCTGTCCAAAGCCGTTTACGATTTCACCAGCGCGATAAATCTTGACGACGAAAATCCCGTCGCCTGGTACGACCGCGCCCTTGCATATATCCGGCAGGAAAATTTCAAAGCGGCCATGCGCGACCTTGACGCGGCGCTGGAAAGAAATACTTTGAACAAAAGCGACATGCTTTCAAACCGCGACATATATTCGCGCCGCGCCCAGCTGCGCCTTTGGGCCAAAGATTTCGACGCGTCGGCGGAAGATTATACCGTGGCGATTGCGGAAAGCGCGCTGGACCCGGTGTCCGACGATTATGCGGGCCGGGCAGAGGCATATACGGGCGCGGGCGCGTATGCGCCGGCCGCACGCGATTATGTTTCCGCGATAACCATAATATCCGAAAAGATACAGACCGCCCAGACATCCGAAGAACGCGAACAGATGTCGCGCGACGCGATGTCGTATTTTGAAAAATCCGCCGCATTGAACGTTGTGACCAGCGATTTTATCGCGGCGCGCGGGGATTTGGAATCGGCATTGACCATTGCAACCGCGCTTAAAGACGCGGACGCGATGGAAAGATTGGGGACATTGCTGAACGGAATGTAAAAACGGGCTTTGGGCCCGTTTTTAATTATCAATTGGCAATTAGCAATTAATGTGTTCGCTTCGCTTACAATCTATATTAAATAACTGTCGGCGAATATCGGCACAATAATTGATAATTGCTAATTGCCCATTGCTAATTTCTTTACTTCGTCTTCTGCCAACTCCCTCCACTCTCCCGGCTTCAAATCCCCCAATTCCACGGGGCCGTATGATTCGCGGTGCAGTTTGGATACCGGAAGGCCGATATGTTCGAACGCTATGCGGATTTCATTCTTTTTGCCTTCTGTTAATTTAATTTGAACGGACAGCGGATAACGCGACAGCAATTCTATATCCATCGGCGCATATTTTACCCCGTCAATCGTCGCGCCGCGCCGCAAAGTGTCAAATATGGAATCGTCCGCGGACAGGGGCGATAAAAATTCGCGTAATTTTCGCGCAAACGCGGACGCCTTCAAATCCGGGCGCAGTTTCGCGACATACGTCCGCACCAAGCCGGTTTCCGGCAATGTCAGCCGGCGGGCCAGCGCACCGTCGTCGGTCAGCAATAAAAGACCGGTCGTTTTGAAATCCAGCCGCCCGATATATTTTAATCCGCGCATTTCGGGCGCCAGACAATCGTAAACGGTCTTGCGGCCATCCGGGTCGCGCGTGCTGGTGACGACGCTCACAGGCTTGTTGAATGCGATTACGCGCGTTCCGCGACGTTGTAAAACCTGTTTGCCGCGAAAGACGACATTATCGTCCGGCCCGACAAAAAATACAGGCGTCGTCACGCGTTCGCCGTTCACCGAAACGGCGCCGGATTCGATAATCCGTTCCGCATCGCGGCGCGAAGCGATTCCGGAATCCGCAATAAATTTGGCAAGGCGGGTTTTCATGGATTACGACTTTAATTCTCTGGTCGTCTTTGTTTTATTGTCATAAATCTTCGGCGTGCCCGGATATCCCATCGCCGCATGATGCGCCGGGATAAGTGATTCCGGCAACGCCGACGCGCGCGGTATCTTCGAAAGACCGGTCAGTTCCGGGTCCTTGAAATAATACGGTACGTCGGCCTCTATTGGACGGTTGGGCCAACCCTGCATGATGACAAGTACTTTGTTCGAATCCATTTTCATTATATCCATCGGAGTAAACAGCGGCTCTGCGGCTTCTTTTTCTTCCTTTATAACGCCTTTGTCGTCCTTTTTTTCTTTTACTTTTTTCTTGTCGCCCATTATAACGCTGAATTTCTGGGCGGTTTCGTAATTGTTCTGGCGGAACACTATTTTCGCGGCGGTGGTGGACATTATGGCCTCGGACGCGTCGGGACCGTATTTTTCCCGTATTTGGGCCAAATCCTGTCCGATTATCAGATACGACACCTGTTGTCCGCGGCCCAGGTCGGGTCCTTTTATGACCGCCTCCATCTTCTGCATTTTCGGCATTTCGTCAAGGACGAACAGGGTCGGCGTCGGCCCCAATGTCTGGCCGGCGTGTACAGAGTTCGGTTTGTTGGTAAGCAAAAACGACGACATCAGTTCGACGAATATCGCGGTTATGGGATTCAAAGCTTCCGCATCGACCAGGTTTATGGACAGGTACACGGTCACGGGTTCGAATTTGCCCGTTTTCGGATTCTTCATTCCGCGCAGGTCGGAAAAATGGAAATCGGAATGGCTGGTGCGGTTTCGCACGGCCGCGTTTCGGAAAATGCCAAGTCCGGCCATAACCGTCGAAAGTATCGACCCGCGTTCCTTGTCCGGGGTATTGGCCAATTGCGTCAGTTCAAGTATGGAACGGTGCGCGTATCCGTATTGCCTTGCCTCTTCGACGGCATCCTGGAACAGGTCTTTCATGGGGTCGGCCATCATTACCATCTGGTCGCCCTGTTTCCGCCTTGTCTCCAATTCTTCGGCGATTCTGATTTGGCTGGTGTTCAACCAGTCCAGAATCATGGACAGCGACGCCTCTTTGCCCAGCCAGCTGGGCGGAATATTGGCCCAGGTTCCGACGGGAACATAATTATTGGCGGACAGCGCCCCGGTTTGCAGCATGTGCCGCGCCGCATCCGCGTTCGGGTCGCCCCCCATCATCGCGTACCGTTCGTCAAGCAGCGCCGCGTCCGTCCGGTCGAAAGTCCCGGCGGAAAGGCGCGCCTTGAAATAATCGTTCCATTTCGCCCGCTCTATTTTGGACACTATGAATTGGATCAGGCCGGACAACGCCGCGCGACCGGATATGGTCCAGTGCGGGTCGGCGGTGCTTGACGCCTTGTCCGCGACCAGCGTCGCGCAGATGGAATCTATGTACAAATCGCGCTTTTCCTGTAAAAACGGAACGTGTTCCGGCGACAAAGGATTCCAAGACGGAAAATATACGCCCTTGTCCGGTTCGTCCTGGCCGGCCCAGTTCATGATGAACACCGGTCCCAAAGTCGCGCGGTATCCGGACGTCAAATCGTCCAGTTCCGGCTTCGGGTCGTTGATAATCATGGACACGGTGTTGCATTTATAGATTGTGGGCTGGACAATTCCGGTCGTCTTACCGATTCCGGGGGGCGCCACGCACAGCGCGGACAAAGTTTCGTCCAGCATCAGGTACTTCTTTTTGAATTTGCCCAGAACGATTATAAAGCCTTTGAACAGACCGCCGTACCGGCCCATTTTCGCCACGTCCGCCTCGTTCGCTTTGCGTGAAGAACTGCTGTCCCACATATCTTCGCCGTGCGGGTTGAATTTTTCGGTGAACAGCGGAATGGTGACCAGGTTGTACGCGATTATCACAACCAGCGGAAACACGACCGGAAAATCCGGACGCAAAGCGGCCCTTGAAAACCATGCCGGAATTTCCGCGAACACGCGCAGGCCGAACGTATGAATAATCTGGTCGAAATAAACCGACAGCCATTTGATTGTGGCGGGATTCCAACCGTACCGGAATATGTGTTCGGCGGCGAACGCGGCCCCGAACGCAAGTATGGCGAACACCCAGGCGAAAAACAGCCAGCGGTATTTCCAGAACACCAGCTGCATTTTCAGAAATTCATGGTCTTTGGACGCGTACGATTTGGACCTGAAAATACCAAAGCCCTTGCCTTTGCCGGATACGGATAAAATATTGAACTTTGCAGCCATGATGGTATTATTATATCATAATAAGGGCATAAGGCATAGGGCATAAGGCATAAAATTATGAAAAATATACCAAGAATTTATTTGAATGAAAACCTGGAAACCGGGAAAAGTTTTTCAATATCGAAAGACACCGAACATTATTTATCGCGGGTCATGCGCACGGACGAATTTTTGGTTTTCAATAATGGGCAAGAATTTCACGCCAAACTTGCCACACAAGATAATATGCCTTATGCCCTGTGCCTTATGCCTTCCGGCCGCCTTGACCCGTCGAACGACTTGACGCTTGCGTTCGCGCCGATAAAACAATCGCGGCTGGAAGAGATGCTGTCGATGGCGACGCAGACGGGCGTCCGGAAATTACAGCCGGTGATAACGGAACGGGTAAACGAACATCGCGTCAAATGGGACCGGGTCCGAAAAATCATAATAGAATCGGCGGAACAATCCGGCCGGAATAGCGTGCCGGAATTGGCGGAACCGGTAAAGTTTGATGAATTCTTATCGAAAACCGAAAGCCGTGAACCGAAAGCCGAATTGTTTTTCGCCGACGAACGAACGGTTGATAATAACGCTTCACGTCTTACGCCTTACGTCTCACGCCAAAACGACACAGTCGTTTTGATAGGCCCCGAAGGCGGTTTTTCGGAAAGGGAATTCGCCGCGCTGGACAACGCCGACGCGACCGGCATATCATTGGGCCCGACAGTCCTTCGCGCCGAAACCGCCGCCGTCGCGGCTATCGCCGCTCTAAGTCATAAGGCATAGGGCATAAGGCATATTAGTTTTGCGATTGTTGAAATTTATTTCAGCAATCTCTGACTTTGTTATGCCTTATGCCCTATGCCTTATGACTTATAATGTTGCCTTAATATTCTCGACTTCATAGCATTCGACGCGATCCCCTTCGCGCAGGTCGTTGTACTTGTCGAACGACATACCGAATTCCGTGCCGACGCCGACTTCCTTTACTTCGTTCTTTTCGCGTTTCAGTACGCCGATTTTGCCGTCGTATATGACGACGTTGTCGCGAAGCAAGCGGACAAAGGCGTCGCGTTTTATCACGCCCTCGGTCACGCGGCATCCCGCCACACGCACGCCCTTGCCCACTGTGAACAATGCGATAATGTCGGCGTATCCGATAAAGTTTTCGCGGCGTTCCGGCGCCAGCTTTCCGGTCAGAACGTCTTTCAGTTCGTCCGTAATGCGATATACGATGGAATGATAGCGAATATCCGCGCCCAATGATTTGGCCACCTCGCGCACTGCGGAATCGGCGCGGACATTGAATGCGATTATGATTGCGTTAGACGCGGCGGCCAGCCGTACGTCGCCTTCGGTAATCTGGCCGACGCCTGCGGAAATCAAATCTATTGCGGCCTTGTCGCTTTGGACGCCTTTCAGCATGTCGCGTATGGCTTCGACCGAACCCTGGACATCCGCGCGCAGAACGACCGGCAGGGTCAGTTTTTTCGTCTCGTCTCTTTTTGCGAACAATTCTTCCAAGGACGACCGTTTGACGGCGTTGGCTTCCGTTTGTTTTTTATGCTGTCTGTACGACACCACTTCGCGCGCTTGGGATTCGGATTCCAGACCGCGCAATTCGTCGCCCGCGTTCGGAACCGTTTCCAGACCCAAAACTATGACGGGTTGCGAAGGCCCCGCGGATTTCACCCGCACGCCGTTCGAATTTACCAGTCCGCGCACGCGGCCCCATGTTTCGCCAACGACGAACACGTCGCCGACGGAAAGCCGTCCCTGTTGAACCAGCACTGTCGCCGTCGGCCCCAGGCCTTTTTCCATTTTTGCCTCCACGACGGTGGCAACGGCCGGCATGTCCGGGTCGGCCTTTAAATCCATCAGTTCGGCCTGGACCAGAATCGCGTCTTCCAGTTTGTCCAGGTTGATTTTTTTGGTCGCGGAAATCTCGACCGATTGAACGTCGCCGCCCATTTGCTCTACCTGAACCTCGTGCCGCAACAGGTCGGTTTTGACGCGCTGCGCGTCGGCATCAAACAAATCTATTTTATTAATCGCGACAATGAACGGAACCTTTGCGGCGCGGATATGACTGATTGCTTCGACAGTCTGCGGCATTATGGAATCGTTCGCGGCGACGACCAGGACGACGATGTCGGCCATATTTGCGCCGCGCGCGCGCATTGCGGAAAAGGTTTCGTGCCCGGGTGTGTCCAGGAAAGTTATCATTTTTCCGGATGCCGATTTTTCTTCGTACGCGGCGATATGCTGTGTTATTCCGCCGGCTTCCTTTGCGACCACGTTCGCGCCGCGAAATGCGTCCAAAAGGGAAGTCTTTCCATGGTCGACATGGCCCACGACGGTAACGACCGGCGCGCGGGGTTTCATATTGTCCGGGTTTGCCGCGCGGGAAAGCAATTCGGCGTGCGGCGCTGTTACGACGCGTTTGACAGCCGCGCCGAATTCGGTTGCGACAAGTTCCGCGGTATCCGCGTCCAGCGACTGGTTCTGCGACGCCATCATTCCCATTTCCATCAGTTTTTTGACAACCGCGCCGACCTTTTCGGCCATGGCGGCGGCCAGTTCCTTGACCGTGATGGAATCGCCGATAACGACTTCGCGCGATACTTTTTGCGGGGCCGCGAACATCTGGCGCGCCTTGTCGCGGAATCGTTTCAAGGACGCGTCGCTGCGGCGGTGCCCGCCCGCGCGGATTCCCATTTCAGAATCGCCCTCGTCGTCCGAAGACATGACTATGTCGCGTATGGAAATCTTGCCTTTGGAAAAATCTTTTTTAACGCTTCCCTTTTTGCCTTTGTTTTTCCGCGCATCGTTTTCATCGTCGTCGGCCGCTTTGGGCGCGGCGAAAGACGGGCGGCCGAACGACTGATTCCTGGTTCCCGATTCCTGATTCCTGTCATCTTCTTCCACGGCGGCTTTCGCGTTCAGTTTTTCCTTTACGGCGGCATATTCCTCCTCTTCGCGGGCGATTTCCGCATCGCGGCGCGCGCGCAGGGCGTCGTCTTCGGCCTGTTGTTTCTGGCGCTGGGCTTCGCGTTCTTTGTTCGCCTCTAATATGGCGCGCAGCTTTTCGTCCGCGGCGCTTTGGGGGGCGGGGGATTTCGGCTCTTCCCGCAGGGTGCGCGCGCCCGGGATTTCGATTTTGCGCCGGCGCTCTACGGATATGACCGCGCCCTTTGCGCTTTGAACCGCGCCCGTGTCGACAGATTTTTTAAGTGTTAATGTTGCCATATTCGCTCACTTCGTTCGCCGTAACCCGTTATCCGTTATCCGTTATCCGTAATTTATTTACGGACTACGGGTTACGGTTCACGGGTAACGAATTATTCCTGTTCTTCTTCCTCTTCCCCGCTATCCCCTATTCCGTACGCGACTTCGCGCGCCTTCATGACTATGCGGCCGGCCAGGCGTTCGGACATATTGTCTTCGCCCAGTATTTCGACCAGCTCGTCTGACGCCAAATCGGCCAGGTCGGATAAAGAGCGCACGCCCGCGCGCCCCAGCGCAAGTATTGTCGGACGCTTTACGAAATCAAAGAACAGCAAATCGTCCGCCATGCCAAGCGCATGCCCGGTATCCTTGTATTCCTGTTCCATCTTTTCGATATGGGCTTTGGCGCGGCCCTGCAATTCGGCGGCCAAATCGGCGTCGAACCCTTCGATTCTGGAAAGTTCGGCCGAATCGACGTACGCGATTTCTTCGATTGTCCTGAACCCTTCGGTGATAAGCAGGTGCGCAATCATTTCGTCGACGTCCAGCCCTTTGGTGAACAGTTCGGTCTTTTCCTTGAATTCTTTGGCGCGTTTTTCCTGTTCTTCCATTTCGTTCATGACGTCGATGTTCCATCCGGTCAGCTGGGACGCCAGACGCACGTTCTGTCCGCGGCGGCCGATAGCCAAAGACTGCTGGTCTTCGTTCACGACGACTGCGGCGGTTCGCGTGTCTTCGTCGACGATTATCTTCTGAACCTTTGCCGGCTGCATGGAATTGACGATGAATACGGCGGGGTCTTCGGAATAAAGTATCACGTCGATTTTTTCACCGTGGCATTCGTTGATGACCGGCTGTATGCGGGTGCCTTTCATGCCGACCGTCATGCCGACGGCGTCGATTGACGGGTCGTCTGTGGTGACGGCAATCTTTGCGTGGCTGCCCGGCGCGCGGGCGACGGACTTGATTTTTATTATGCCTTCGTATATTTCCGGCACTTCCTGCATGAACAGTTTTTCCATGAACATCGGATGCGTGCGGGTCAGGAAAATCTGCGGGCCGCTGTTGGAACGCGCGACGTCCATGACCAGGGCGCGCACGCGGTCGCCCGGCTGCAGTTTTTCGCCGGGGATAAGTTCGGACGATTTTATATAACCTTCGGCTTTGCCGTTTATGTCGACGAACACGTTTCCGAATTCTATGCGTTTGACCATGCCGCTGACTATGTCGCCGATATTGTCTTTGAATTCTTCGAACTGGCGTCCTTTTTCCGCGTCGCGGACGCGCGCGGTCATGATTTGCTTTGCGGTTTGGAAAGCCATGCGGCCGAATTCCGGTTCCGGCAGCGGGTCGGACACGACGTCGCCGATTTTCGGGTCTTTCGAATATTTTTTCGCCTCTGTTACGGTCAGCATGGTGTCGCTGTTGAATTGCACCGGCTCGCCCAGCTCGTCTTCGCCCAGATCCGCGGGGTCGACAACGTCGAACAGGCGCTTTACGTGAATTGCGCCGTTTTTGCGGTCGATATCCGCCACTATGTTGAATTCGGCCCCGTATTTTTGTCCGGCGATTTTGGCGATTGCCGCTTCCAGCGATTCTATGACGATTTCGCGGTCGATTATCTTTTCGGCGGCAAGTGATTCGATTGCAAGCAGCAAGTCCTGTCTGGGCATGGATTCGAATGACACGTTATAACTCCTTTTTACTTAAAAGAGCGGGTTCTTATGAACCCGCTCTCTAATTTATTTATTAAAGAACAACGGCATTATGAATCACGAATCGGCGGATTGCAAGGAAAATCGTGGTTGGTGGTTCGTGCTGGTGGCTCGTGGTCGTGGTTCATGGTTTGGGTCAAGAAAAAAAGTTTGATATTGCAATCCATTGTACTAGAATACCCCGGACCACGACCACGAACCACGAACACGGACCACGAATGAAAACCCTGTCGATTTATTTTGCGCGCCAAATTTTGGTATTTTTCATAATGCTTTTGCTGGTGCTGGCCGGCCTGGCGTGGATGATGCACATACTTACCATGCTGAAATTCCTTATACAGTACGGCATCGGCATTTTCGGATTTCTGGGGCTGACGGCGATGATGCTGCCGCTTATAATTTCAATCATCATGCCGTTTTCGGTATTTATATCCGTGGTGTTCCTGTACAGCAGGCTTATATCCGACCGCGAAATAACGGTCGCGGCGGCGGCGGGCCTGTCCCCTATGCAGATTGCGCGGCCGGCGCTTTGGTTTGCGGGCGCCGTTACGGCCATACATTTCGCGATGAACATGTTTGTTGTGCCTATAACCCAGGTAAAGTTTTACGACACCCAGTGGGAGATGCGGTACGGTCTGGCGCATTTGAAACTGCAAGAGGCGACGTTCACCCAAATGGCGCGCGGTCTTGTGGTGTTTGTCGAAAACGTGGCCGGCAACGATTTGTCCAAACTGATGCTGTACGACAACCGCGACCAAAGGAACCAGATGACAATTTCTGCGGATAATGGAAAATTGATTCATACCAGCCGCGGGCTATCCATGGTCATGACCCTTGGCAGCGTCCAGTTCCGCGACGACAATTTTGCGGTCGGCACGTTCGATTCCATGGATATGGACATGAATCTGGCGGACAGGGAGCAGGGAAACGTCTTCCGCGTAAGCAGACTTTCAAGCGCGCATCTGGTCCATGACGCGACGCATCTTGAAACGTTCAGCGATAACAACCGCAAGCGTATTATTACCGAATTATCGACGCGGTTTTTGGGTCCTTTTATGAATTTGATTTTGGCGCTTATCGCCATGACCATGCTTTTGAAATCGTCGCTGCTTCGCCGGTCCGGGTTTAATATGGCGGCGCCTATGGCGACTTTTGGCATGGCCGCCGCGATGGCCGCGTTTATGATTTTGTCCGACCTGGCCGTCACGCTTTCCGGTTTTTTCGCGATTGCCGGCGGCCAGGCCGCAATCGTCATAGTTCTGTTTTTCATACTTTCGGATAAAAAACTAATAACTAAAAACTAAGAACTGAACATGAAATACCATTTTCCGATTTTCTTTCGTATGACGCTGGTTCTTGGTTCTTCGTTATTAGTTTTCAGTTCGGCTCACGCTCTCTCTCTTGACACTAGCTCCGACAAAACCATCACGGCCGACAGGATAGAATTCGACCGCAAAACGCAATCCATAAAGACGGCCGGCGACACAAAAATGGAAACGTCGGACGGCAAGCGCATGACCCTGCTTGACGCGTATATGGACAATCGCGGCGCGCATGCGGGCGGACAGCGTGTCGAAGTATGGCTGGGGACCCGCACGCACTTTTCGGCCGCATCCGTCGAAAAACAGGATAACATAACGCTTGCCCAAAGCGTCGTGTACACGGCGTGCGGCGACTGCGACACCAATGTGAACGCGTGGGAGGTGTCGGCCGACCGCATGCGCCACGACGCCGACGCGCGCATGATGGAATTCTATAACGCGGTGTTCTGGGCCTATGATGTTCCGATATTCTGGTCGCCGTACCTGTCGTATCCGGACCCCAGCATAAAGCGCAAATCCGGATTCCTGATTCCCTATGTGAACACGACGAACAACATGGGGACCCAGGTTAACCTGCCGCTTTACATTGTGGTTTCGGACACTCACGATTTTACCTTTACGCCCGGGTATCTTACCGCGGAAAATCCGATATGGCAGTTGGAGCACCGGCTGAACGCGCATCATTCCAGTTTCCGGACGACGGGGTCGTACACCAGCAACCGGGCGGGCAACGACCGCTGGCACGTGTTCAACGAAGATTTGATTGAACTGGGCGAACACGCCCGCGCGAAATTATTTTTACAGCGTGCGTCCGACAAGACTTATTTGCAGCATTACGGGTTCTATGACGCCCAGCCGTTTCTTGATTCGGGCGCCCGGATGGAAGTTTTTGCGGACAGCGGATACGTCCGCACAGACGCGCACGTGTTCCAGGAACTGCGCGTAATGCCCGGCGTCCAATCGTCCAGCATTTCCGGCGACATACTGCCGAATATTCACGGCGTGTATCAAACCGCGCCCGTATACGGCGATACGTACGTGTCCTTTATGGGCGATATGATTGGCATATACAATTCCGAAACGGCGGGCAATATGCAAAGAATGCTGGGGTCTGCTACCGTCACATCGCCGTGGACGATATGGGGCGGCCAGCGGGTTACTCTCGCGGCGTCGTCGCGGTACGATTTTTATTATTTCAACAACACGGACATGCTGGACGGAGAGGTTGGATTTTCCGGGTCCCGGGCGCGCTTTCTGCCGTCGGGATACGCCCAGTGGGCGCTGCCCCTGGTAAATAACGAACGACGGGACTGGACCCATGTCATAGAACCGCGGGTGCGGTACACGGCCATGCGCGTTTTGGAAACGCCGGCCTTTGCGAACATAGATTCTTCCGGTTCGGTCTTGTCGGACGCGACGCTTTTTTCGGACAACCGGCTTTCCGGATACGACCTTTGGGTGAACGGCGATTATGCGGATTACGGGCTTGGCTGGTCCGCTTTTTCGCGCGGCGGCATATCCGTATCCGGGTTTGCCGGACAGACTTACGACTTTTCCAAACCGAAAGATTTGGACCCGAATTCCGGATACCATAACGGCGGGTCGGACTTTGTCGGGCGGCTGTCGGCCGAGTATAAGGATTGGTTTATGATAAACAACCGCGCGCGTTTCGCGAATTCCAACCTGGCACTGCGCCATATTGAATCCACGGCCCGCCTGGGCAAAAGAAATTATGTCGAAGCGGGATATATAATCGCGGTCCAGCTGGACGACGCGCTTACGGAAAACAGCCGCAACAACGAAATAGTCGGCGGATTCGGCCTGGGGCTTACGGAACGGTGGAATCTTCGCACGCGCACGATTTACAATATCACCGACGAACGGATACAGCGTCAGAATGCAGGGCTTTATTACGAACATCCGTGCTATATGATAGGGTTCGAATATCTGCGCGACGGCGCGATAAGGACCAACCTGGACGACGAAAGCGAAAATTACGTCGGAAACACGACTTTCAAACTGTCGTTCAGCCTTAAATTAGTAGAGGGAAAAAAATAATGAAAACAATTTGCAAATTTCTTATGCCTTATGCCTTATGCCTTATGCCTTGTGTTGCGCAATGCGCATCGGTTATAGCAAGCGTCAACGGCGCGCCGATAACGGACCGCGATATAACCGCGCGGGTGAAACTGATGAATATACAGGGCGATTCGGGAACGGACAACCGTCTGCGCGCCCTTTCCAATATCATAGACGACAACATAAAGCTGGGCTTTGCGGCCCAGATACAAATCAACCCGTCCGACGCCGAAGTTAAGAAGGAAATCGACAATATGAAATCGCGCGGGTTTGATGTTTCGGGCCTTGATTCTGTTGGAATGGAAATGTTGCGCTTTGCGACGAAATCGCATATCGCATGGCAGATGATTATCGGCCGCACGATAATGCCGGCGGTGAATGTGACCGACCGGGATATAAAGGACGAAATCGCGGAACTTTCGCGCAGCCGCGGCCTTCCCATAGACGTGACTCTTGTGCGGCTTGCGGATATTCCGGAATCGGTCGCCGAAAAATTAACCCCGGCCAAAGATTGCGATACGGCCGAAAAGATTGCGTGGAATTTGGGCGGCGCGCCGACGCGCATCACTGCGCCGGAATTCGAATTGTCTGTGGAAACGCGCGGACGGATTGCGGACCTGCCGCTGCTTGCCTGGTCGTCGCGCGGGCCCGACCGGTCGGTCTTGCTGGTATGCAAACGGCAAAAGATGAAGGAATACGGCGAACTGGACGATATAATAAAACAGAACGCGGTGTTCAAGCGGGCGATGTTCATCGGCGACCAGCAATTGAAACAACTGCGCCGCAAAGCGGTGATTGTGATAAATGACCAGAATTACAAGGGGGCAATTTAGGTATTAGGTATTAGGTAATAGGTATGAAGTATGTTACCTAATACCTAATACCTATTACCTAATACCTATTACCTATTATGACAACCAAGCCAATTCTCTTTAACATGACTCTGCCTGAACTGGAACAGTTTGTCGTCGGCATGGGCCAGCCGAAATTCCGGGCGAAACAAATTCTGGAATGGCTTTGGCGCGGCGCGCCTGATTTTTCGGTTATGAAAAACCTGCCCGAAAATCTGCGGGGCGACTTGGATGGACTTGCGCAAACCCTGCCCTGCACTATTGAACAAAAGTTGGAATCGGCCGACGGCCAGACAACTAAATTCCTGTTGCGAACCACGAACACGAATCACGAACACGATATTATCGAAACCGTCCTTATGCGCACCAGTTACGGCAACAGCGTGTGCGTATCGTCCCAGGCCGGGTGCGCAATGGGCTGTAAATTCTGCGCATCGACGTTGCTGGGCCTGAAAAGAAACCTGACATCAAACGAAATGATTTCCCAAGTATTGGTTGCGCAATGGACACTTCACGCTTCACGCCTTACGCCTTACGCTTCACGTCCTAATGGCGACGTGTCGCATATTGTGGTTATGGGCACGGGCGAACCTTTGCAGAATACAGGAGCCCTGCGCGGATTTTTGGAAACGGCGAATGAAAAGCTTGGCATTTCATGGCGCCGCATGACGGTATCGACTTGCGGCATTGTTCCCGGAATTAATGAATTAATCGAATGGGGCCGGCCGGTGAATCTGGCGATTTCGTTGCACGCGCCAAACGACGAATTACGCGGACGCCTGATGCCTGTCAACAATCGCTATCCGATTACTGACGTTCTGGACGCGGCATTCGCGCACAGCGATAAAACCGGCCGCCAGTTGATGATTGAATATATATTATTGGCCGGCACGAACGATTCGCCGGAACAAGCCGCCGAACTTTCCGCGCTGTTAAAAGACAAGAATGTTATGGTAAATCTAATCCCATGGAATGCGGTTGCGGAAAGGGGGGAATTCGCCGCGCCGTCAAACAATGCGGTGCACAGGTTCCAAGATATATTGAAAGAAAATGGAATTCATACGCGCATCCGGCGGACGCGCGGCGCGGATATCGGTTCCGCATGCGGTCAATTGCGCCTTGGCCAAAAATAAATCCCGGCAATGCCGGGTTTTATATTACGCCATTTATCAGATTCAAATCGCTGGGCACTATGCAATCGATATTCGCGCGGCGGAATACTGCCAGGGGCAGAACGGCGCCGGCGCGCGCGCCGCTCATCCAATTGGGATTTTTGGGCATCAGTTCGCGCAGCTGGGTGTACGTCAATTCGTAAAATATATGTTCCGTCCCGCGAATAAAGTCGGAAAGCGATTGTTGCACCGGATGATTGGCATCCTTAAAGGATTTGTTCTTTGAATGCGGATAATCGGTCAGTTTCTGGAACCGCAGTTCCCCGGTTAAAATCGCGAAATCATAATCCGTGTCGAATACTTCATCGGCCAGTTTTTCGTCGACGAATTTTTCCATGTCTTCCAGTTTTGCGGCCGAAATTTCTTCGTTTTGTTCGGGGAACGCGTTAAGCAAGTCCGCAACGCCGACTTTTATGGTTTTTATTTCCGCCGTATCGCCTTTGCGCGAAACGATTTCCGTCGTCTTGCCGCCCATATTTATAATCATGACCTTTTTGCCGCCAAAATCCAAATCGGCCGCGCGTTTCAGATATTCGGCCTCTTGTTCGTGCGAAATTATATTAAAACCCATGGGCGCAAATACGGAATCCAGATATTCGGCCTGGGCCGCGGGAATTTCGCGCCAGATTCCGGTCGCGAAAGTTTTTGCCGGGGGAATGTCCAAAGACAAAAGATGGCGCAGCATAAGCTGGACGTTTTCATCGTCTACGCCCAATTCCGGGGTAAATCCGTTTTTGAACAGAATGGATTTTTCGTCGATTAAATCCAGCTTTCCTTTTTCTTCGCAATAGGTCTTTACGGTGCTGCTGCCGACGTCGATGTAATAGTTTTTCATTGTGTCCGCCTTTTGCACAAAATCTAGCACGGAATATGGCGGTTTTCAAGAATAAATTGCCTTACCGTTCTGTTTGTTCCACCAGAAAAGACATCAGACCCACCATCTGCCGGGCCTGTTCCGGCGTGAATTTGAACGTCAGATTTTCCGACTTATCCGTCAAAAAACCCGATTGGCATTGAATCGTATCCGTCGGGCCTTTTATATAAACCCTTTCGTTTACACAAACCAACACGGCCCGGTTTTCGATGGAATATTCTTCATTTGTAACGGATATGCCGGAATAATTGTCGGACGGGGCGAAAAAAGGCCAGCTTTCGGCATCGGTTGATTTTATATACAGGATATCGTCACCGGATATATTCCGCACGAACCAGTCCTTAAACCTTCCAAAATTCAAAGTTTTTGTATGCATTGTTAAAGACTAGCAACCAATACCACAAATTTCCAGAAAAATAGTTCACTTTTGTAATACAAATATGAACAATTTACATAAAACAGTTCACTTTATACTTGAAATTATGAACTGTTTATAGTACTGTTAATATAAAGAGGTCGAAAAATGTCAAAAAAAGACAAAATTATCATTGGCGATTACGTCCGTCAACCCCATGGATACAACGCATTTATTCCGCGTCCTTTTCCACCGCATGTGCCATTCGAGTTCAGTAACGCGTTGCAACTGAAACACACCGCCGCGATTCATGTTATCGGCAAACTGGACGGTATTACCGAACGTCTGCCGGACAAGGACTGTTTTTTGAAGATGTTCGTTTTGAAAGACGCTTCGTCGTCAAGCAACATAGAAGGCACAAATGCTACAATGATGGATGCGATTGAACATGAAAACGAAGAACCTGGTTCAAATATCCCGGCGGATGTCAACGATATCGTATATTATATAGACGCCCTTAATTATGGTCTGAAACGCGCGAAAGAATTCCCGTTTTCTTTACGATTTGTTTGCGAGCTACATAAAGAGTTAATGATTGGCGCGCGCGCGACCCAGCATGCGTATCCCGGTGAATTCAGAAAATCGCAAAATTGGATTGCCGGCACTAAACCGGAAGACGCGCAATTCGTTCCACCGCCACCGACAGAGGTAATCCCGGCGCTTGGCGATTTAGAAAAATTTGTTCATTACAGCAATGAATACCAACCTTTGGTCAAAGCGGGATTATTGCACGCACAATTTGAAACAATCCATCCGTTCAATGATGGAAACGGACGTACCGGACGCATGCTTATAACCATGTTCTTGTGGCAAAACAAACTACTGAATATGCCAGTATTGTATTTGTCATCGTTTTTCAACAAACACAAGAAATTGTACTATGAAAAATTAGATGGTTACCACGAAGGCAAAGTTGAAGAATGGTTGGATTTTTTCTTGGAAGGTGTTGTACAAACCGCAGGGTCTGCAATACAAACTTGCGCTGGAATAACAAGCTTGCACGAACGCGATATTGCAAAGATAGCAAAGCTGGGCAAAACATCAGCCGCATCCACAATGACGGTGCTTGAAAAACTATACGGCGTTCCAATAGCCGGGATTGCCGACATCATCAAATGGACGCGGATGACACCGAAAGGCGCCTATAAATTGATAGAGCGTATGGTTGGTATGGGGATATTATATCCAATAAAATTAGGTGATTCGGTCTATGGACAAAAATGGGTTTACAAGGACTATCTTGATTTGTTTGAAACAAACCAATAGGCTTTTGCATCTACTATTTCAAATTAAACAAACCTATCTCTGCTTTTGCGCGATAAATTTATCCGGACCGTACAGGTTGTCCAGCGCCCATTTGCCATGCGGCAGCTTAAGCGTGCTGAAAGCAAATATTTCTTGCGGCCGCTTGCCGCCGGTGTCCAAGTAAGTCCGAAGCCTGGCGGCAAATCCAAAAATCGTCGTTATATCCGACATGGAAACAACCAGGTTTTTGTCGATAAAATCCGCAAAGCCGTTGTCGCGCAACCACGCCTCTTCTTCTTCCGGGCTTCTTTTATTCATTTTGGCCAACAGCCCCAGCAGTATCAGGGCGCGTTCGGCGCGCGTGGCGGCAAGAACTTCCGGGGACAGCAGCGCCGCCTCGTTATACACATAAAAACGCAGAATCAAATGTTCCGGACTTGCGTTCTTTGCCAGGTCGGTTATATCGGGGGAGTTAGGTTTCATATCCAACCGCAATGCGGGCGGCACCTGTCCTTTGGTAAGGACGGAAGCGTTGTATCCCGGCCCCAGCATTTCTATCGAAATCTGGTTTTTTCCGATAACCCGGACGCACGCGGCGGCCTGCGTTTCGGCGCGGTGATTGTTCGCAAATCCGGCCAGCATGGGCAGAAAGCCGTCGGAAAGACCGGACGACACTTCCTTTTCCATTGCATCCGGATTGTTCAGTTTATGCGACACGCCGGAAGATTTGCCGTTGCCGCCCGGACCGCCGTCATACCGCACCGTCGCCACTATGCTTTTCATGGAGATTTCGGCGCGGCAAAAATTTTCTATCTTTTCCCGCACCAGACCCGGACTGTCCGAATGTTCAAACAGAACCGCATTATTTGACGGCAGACCGGTCTGATACAATTCAATCAGTCCGTTTCGCCGCGGCGAATTCGGGGTTTTCAGCAATTCCAACGCCGGGGCGGCGGCATCGTATCTGGAAAGAATAGAGAGTTGTTTCATCAGGCGCAGTTTAGCGAATAAAATAAAGAGTTTCAAATAAAAATCTGATATACTGAATCCATAAAAGGGTGTCGAATGAAAAAACATGTGTTGCTTTTGGCGGTGTTTCTGTGCGCTTGCTCGGGCGGCGGCGCGCACAATGATTTTCCGGTAAAGGCGGTTGATTTGGCATGCGGTGAGCATGAATATATTTTTGTTTATACGGATTCTTGGGCAAGCGCGGCGGGCGGCGCGGGCTTTACGCTTGATTACGAAAGGGTCGCGTCGGAACGCGGCGCCAGATACGAAGGCGATCACAGCGGCGCATTTTGGAACAATGGCAAACAGTGGTTTCATTACAAAAATAAACATTTGGGCAACGGAGAATGGGGCCCGTCCGACACGCCGACACCGTGTAAATTGACGCATACATATTCAAAAGACGAGATTTTGAAACTGGGCGATCCGTATTTCACGGTTACGGAAAGCGGCGAAATCATTCCCGGCGAGTTTGACTAGAATTTGTCCATTATAACGATAATAATAAACCAAAAATAAAACGGCCGCAGGGGCCGTTTGATTTTTGGTGGACGATGACGGGCTCGAACCGCCGACCTGCTGGATGTAAACCAGACGCTCTACCAACTGAGCTAATCGTCCTATAAAATTTCGGCTCGCCCGTCTCCGCTTCGCTGCGCCGTGGCGCTCCGTCTCGTGTTCGCCGTGGTTTTCAACCTCGGCTCGCACAAATTTACGCTTTGCGTAAATTTGCGAGACGGGCGAACCGCCGACCTGCTGGATGTAAACCAGACGCTCTACCAACTGAGCTAATCACCCGAACTGATGCATATTATCAAGTATACGGAAAAAATCAAATTAAAGATAATGATGCAGATGCGCTGCGATTTGCGGCGGGAGTGTATTTGATATACATGACCAAAGCAAATCGCAAGCAGATGCGTTATTAGATTTAATTTGGCATCGGCATTCCGGCGGTGGCCGCCGACATTACCTTGTCTATCGTCGCGTCGGCCTTGGCTTTTGCGTCGCCGAACGCCGCGGCGATGATTCCGGTCGCGGTGTCGACGTCCTCTTTCATCAAATCCGGCGACAAAGTCAGTTTGACCAGGTCGTATTTGCCGGACATTTCGACAATGGCCAGCCCACCCGCGGCGATGCCCTTTACCGTCGTCTGGCCCAACGATTCCTGGGCCGCGGCGACTTTCGCTTGCAGACCCTTTGCCTGCTCCATCAATGCTTTCATGTCCATCGCTTGCTCCTTTCGGTCGCTTCACAGGGACTAGGCACTAGTTACTAGTGCCCAGTGCCTTTATTTTTTTTCAACACCCGTCTTCTGGTCAATCCCAACCATCGACATGCGGGTTTTGCCGCGTTTGTCCAACCCTAAGTATTTCACGAACACCTTGTCGCCCTCTTTCAATTTGGCGTCTTCGATGGTGTTCAGTCTTTCGCCGGTAATTTCGGAAATATGAACCATGGATTCGAACGTTCCGTTCATGACTTTCACGAACAGCCCGAAATCCTTTTTGCCGGATACCACGCCTTCGTATATCACGCCGACTTCGGGTTCCGCCGTTATGGCTTTGATTCGTTCGACGGCCGCGTCGCGGTCGGCGACGTCCGTGTACATGATTTTAACGGTGCCGTCGTCGGCCAGGTCGATACCGGTATTCGTATCTGCGGTGATGGATTTGATGACGCTGCCGCCTTTTCCAATCACTTCGCGGATTTTATCCGGATGGATTTTCATCACGAACGCCTGGGGCGCGAATTCGGACAATTCTTTGCGCGGCGCCTTTATGGCTTTCGACATCACGTCAAGGATGTGTATGCGTCCGTCTTTCGCCTGGGCCAAAGCCTTTTCCATGATTTCAAACGTTATGGAAGTGATTTTGATATCCATCTGCAACGAAGTAATTCCGTCTTTGGTTCCTGCGACTTTGAAATCCATGTCGCCCAGATGGTCTTCGTCGCCCAATATGTCGGTCAAGACCGCATATTGCGCGCCCTCTTTAATCAGACCCATGGCAATACCCGCGACCGGTTTGGTCATCGGCACACCGCCGTCCATCATGGCAAGCGTTCCGCCGCATACCGTCGCCATAGATGACGAGCCGTTGGATTCCAATATGTCGGATACGATGCGGATTGTGTAATCAAACTTGTCCTTGGCCGGCAGCATGGGGCGCAGTGCCCGCAGCGCCAGGTTACCGTGCCCTATTTCGCGACGACCCGGTCCGCGCAGCATTTTGGCTTCGCCAACCGAGAATCCCGGGAAGTTATAGTTCATGATAAACGGCTCTTCGGATTTGCCGTCCATGCTTTCAATCGGCAAAGCGTCCGACGCGCCGCCCAGTGTCAGTGTCACCAGCCCCTGCGTTTCGCCGCGTGTGAACAAAGCGGAACCATGCGCGCGCGGCAGTATGCCGACTTCGCATTCGATGGGACGCACGGTCTTGTTGTCGCGGCCGTCGATACGGGGATTTCCGGCCAATATATTTCCGCGCATAATGCGTCCGGTCAGATTGTCCATTATTTCCGCGCCCCATGATTTCAATGTGGTCGCAGATACGGTCGTTTCCGGAAACAGTTCGGGTATGCGGGAAAGTGCCTTGTCCCTGATTTGCGCGATGGTATCCAGACGCAACAGCTTTTCGGATATGCCCAATGCGGATTCCGTTTCGCCGGCGAATTGTTCAAAATCCTTTTGCATGGCTTTGTATTCCGGCGCGTGTTCTTCGGCAGCCCACGGTTCTTTGCCGGCTTTTTCTTTCAATTCCTGGATTAATTTGATGACGGGCTGAAACGCGTCAAAGCCGAATTTAACGGCGCCAAGCGTCGTTTTTTCGTCCAATTCGCCGATTTCCGATTCAACCATAAGGACGCCTTCGCTTGTTCCCGCAACGACCATATCCAATTCCAGATTGTCGCGTTCGCGAACGGCCGGGTTCAGCATATATTTGCCATCTTCATATCCCACGCGCGCGGCGCCGATGGGGCCCGAAAACGGAATGCCGGAAATGGCCAGCGCGGCCGACGACGCAACCATCGCCAGAATGTCCGGGCTGTTTTTCTTGTCATACGAAAACACGGTCGCGGTGATTTGAACTTTGTTTTTGAAAGTTTCGGGAAACAGCGGGCGGATGGGCCGGTCAATCAGGCGCGCGGTCAATGTTTCGGCCGTGGTTGTGCGTCCTTCGCGGCGGTCGCGGGAGCCCGGAATACGTCCGGCGGACGCGAATTTTTCCTGGTAATCGACGGTCAGGGGAAAGAAATCTTGCCCTTCGACGGCGGTCTTTTCGCCGACCACGGACACCAATACCATCGTCTGGCCCATTGTCGCCATAACGCTGTGCGCCTGTTTGGCAAAGCGGCCGGTTTCAAGGGTCAATGTTTCGCCGCCCCATTCCATGGATACGGCAACCGGGTTGTTTAATGTTGTTTTTTCATCTTTTTTGAATAATTTACCAAATACCATAATAGTATCTCCTGTGTTTTAATGTTGTTATTTAACACAAAGAGATAATCATTCAATTCTATGCAAATCTCGCATAAAACAGAATAATCGCCCCTTGTGCGAAACGCATTATAAACAGTATATTTTCGATATGCAAGCGGCAAGGATTAAAAAACTAACAACTAAGAACTAACAGCTAACAACTAACAACTTGCATATGAATATATTTCGGTATATAATACCGCCGATGTCCGGGTATTCCGGCATTGAGGTGTAGAAACCTCGTAACTCGCTGGGACTTGCGTCAAAGCCTCCTGTCATCAGGCAGGAGGGCGGTGAATATATCGAATAAGCCGCACAATTAGTTACATTGTTTCTAACCTCCTGCCATCTTTTTCAAGATGGCTTTTTTGTTGATTCGTAGGGGCGTATTGCATACGCTCCGGGGCGGGCACAGCACGTCCCTACAAGACAGGAGAAAATCATGACCGAAACAGAAAAAGACGAAATAATAACACGGGCGGTTTCGTATATTATAAAAAACAAAAAAATCCGGGACGATATATGGCGATTGCTGGCCGAAGAAATGTTCCGCATTATGGTGAAAATCGACGCGTTGGAAAAGAAAGCCGAATTAAAAGAAATCGACGATAAAATAAATGCCCGAAAACATCAAAAAAGTTGTTAGTTGCTAGCTGTTAGTTGAAAAAACCGGCCAAAGGCCGGCTTTTTTATCTGCGTCCGCCGCCGCCCATACCACCGCCGCCACCGCCCATGCCGCCGCGCTGCCCAATCTGGCCGCCGGTCGCGTTACCGCGCGCGACGCCGACCTTGCCGGTTATGATTTTATCGCCCTCTTTCAGCATGTCCTGATTTTCCACAACTATTTCGGTTTCGGTCGCCGTGACCAGGCCGCGTTTGTACGGCACCAGAACGACATTTCCACCGCGTTCAATCAATAACGTATTGCGCGGTGTGCAATCGCCGGATTTTATGCAAGGGTCATCGTATACACCGTTGAAATTGCGGACCAGGAACGCGGAATTAAGCGCTTTCCAAACGTCTTCCTTTTCGGCAACCGCAATGGTCACAAAGGCGGTCATCCCCGGCATCAGGCGTAAATCGCTGTTGTCCACGTCGATGATTGTTGTGTATATAACAACGTTTGATACAGTGGATGGCGACAGGCGGATTTGTCGCACGATTCCGTCGAACACCTGGGACGGATATGCGTCGACGGTGAACGTCACGTTCTGTCCTTCTTTTATCACGCCTATGTCAGCCTCGGACACCGATGTTTCGATACGCATCTGGGACAGGTCTTCGGCGATTTCAAACAGGTCGGGCGCCTGGAACGAAGCGGCGACGGTCTGGCCGCGGTCCACGCGTCGCGAAATCACGGTGCCGTCGACCGGCGACGTTATGGTCGCAAAGTTCAAATTGGTTACGGCGCGGTCGTATTGCGACTGTGCGCGGCGGACAGATTCTTCGGATGTTTTGAATCTTGTTTCGGCCTGTTCCATTTCGGAACGCGCGATGAATCCCTGTTTGAACAATGTCTGCGACCGGCCCATTTCCGCGCGGTCAAAATTACGCGTGACAATGGCGGAATCCAGCGCGGCCTTTGATTCGTTGACCGTAGCCTGTAAAACGGATGGGTCGATGCGCAACAGAACCTGGTCTTTTTTAACCTTGTCGTTGAAATCGACGTAAATCTCTTCGATTATTCCGGAAACCTGGGACCCGACTTTGATGGTGTTCAGCGGGCGGATTTCACCGGTCGCGGTAACGACCTGTTTCAGGTTGCCGCGGGTAATCGGCGTTGTTATAAAATTGTCGTTATTTGTCCTGGGCCGGTGAGTAAAATAGAACGCGCCGCCGATGATGACCAGCAGCAAAAACGTCTTCCATTTGTTCCGCCATATAAAACGGAAAGGTCTTTTTATAAATTCCAAAAACCTGTTCGGTCTGGTTTGTTTAATCTTTTTCATGTCTTACCCCGGTTTTTAATTTTTCAGATTTTCTCGCAATTCGCCCAATGCCAGGGCCATGCTGGCACGCTTTACATATAAATCGTACCGCGCCGTGATATCCTGGCGGCGCGCGCTGGCCAAATCCGCCTGGGCCGTCTGCCAATCCAGCATGGTCGCCCGGCCGACTTTGTACATTCCGGCGACAACGCGTTCGGATTCCGTCGCGGATTTCAAAAGAGCGCCCGTCTGGACCAAAACTTTCTGCGCGGTCTGGTAATTCTGGTATGCCGTCCATATATCCATAGCGACGGTATCTTCGCGGGCACGCGCCAATTCGTTCGCGCGTTCATACGCCGCCTGGGTCGCGCGGATGTTGTTCATATTCGCGAATCCTGCGAATATAGGCATGCTGGCGCGGATGCCGATAGTGCTGCCGTCGAATTTATAATCCGGGCCCGCGCCGTATTGGTCGTAATTCTTTGTCGGGTCGTACGAAAGGTTGCCGTTGGCGGATATGGACGGCAGATTACGAAGGAAAGCGGCATTGCGCCGATGCCATGCGGCGGATGCCGACGCTTCGGCGGACAGCAAGTCCGGCCGCTGGCGCTTTGCCCTTTCGATTAATTCTTCGACATTTTTCATTTCGGCCGCGCTGCCGAATTCTATGGGCATGTCTGTTATTTGCAGTTCCTGGTCCTGGGGGAACGATAACAGGAACAATATCCGTCCGCGCGCGATTTGTCCGTTTCCGGTCGCGCGCTGTAATTCCAATTCGCGGGCCGCCATATTGGTGTCCGCGCGCAGGACGTCCGCGCGCGCCACGGTTCCGGCCTTGAATTTCGTATCCGCCGTCTGCTTTGCGCCGCGGGCGACGGTGACCAGTTCTTTCGCCGCCGTAATTTCGGCATCGGACGACAGCATTCCGTAATACGCCGCGACCAGTTCGTATATGTAATTCTGAACGGTATTGTTGTAATCAAGATTGGCCGCGCGAAAAGAAGCGTTCAGATTGCCGAAATCCGATTCGCGCTTTCCGAAATCGAATATCAGCCAGGACGCCGAAAGGCCGGTCGACGTCATATTGTCGGACCAGGTCTCCGTCGCATATCTTCGCGACACCGACGCCGATGCGGATACATCGGGCAGATAGGGGGCGAATCCTGCGTTTCTATTCATGCGCGATTGCTTGGCCGCCAAATATGACGCCGCCGTGTTCGGATTGCGGCACAGGCCCATCTCTACGATTTCCTGTAAAGTCTGGGGGTCGGATGGCACGGTTTTGCGCGTATTGCAATCATCCGCGGCATTTGCGGCGAACGGCATAAAAAGCAATGCAATGATTAATTTTTTCAACGGTTCTCTCTCTCTCGGGTCTTCATATTATATCATAAAAACCAAAAGTAAATACAAAATTTGCACTTGGCATTTTTTCTGATACCATTCAGCGTATGAGAACGGTTATAAAAAAATACAAAGATTTCGAATTGTCCGACAACGACCCCACGTTTCGGACGGAATTCTTTATCGCGCGCGCGCGACCGACGCGCTGGCCGGGCGACGCGAAATACGGAATAAAATCCACAAAAAAGACCCTTCGCCGCGCGGTGGACCGCAATCGCGGCAAGCGCATGCTGCGCGTATGGATACGCGGATGCGAAAAATACATGTCGCCGGATTTGGATTACATATTCATCGTCCGCGCGCGGATTCTGGACGCCGATTTTACATTGGCGCAAAATCTGATGCGAACGGCGATGAAGAAATTGAAAACTGAGAACTGAAAGCTGATAACCAGTTCTCAGATATCAGTTCTCAGCTCTCAGTTAAAATGAAACACTTCGCCCTTTATCTTATCCGCGCTTACCAGAATTTAATCTCTCCCATCATCGGCGGGCGGGCGGCGTGCCGGTTTACCCCGACGTGCAGCGAATATGCAAAGGGGGCGATTGAAAAATACGGGGCCCTTCGCGGCGGCGCCATGGCTTTGCGCCGGATTGCAAGATGCCGCCCGGGCGGGGGCGGGGGATACGACCCCGTGCCATAGGCGCTTGACAACCCATATTTCCATGATACAATCTTTCACATTCGGCGAAAAAGCGCCAGAGAGAATACAAAAAGGAACCTTTATGTCATCTTATAGTAAGATAGAGCAAATGTCCCACATGATGGATAAAATGGGATTGACGGAATTCAAGGTTGAAACATCCTTCCTGTTCGGAATATTCCGCAAGGAAATACACCTTTCAAAACAAAAAAATATCGTTTCCGCGGGCGCGTCCGCGCATTATTCGCCTGGCAATTCCGCCGGCATGCCGACCGAATGCGCGGTGCCGTTGGATTTTGCGAACGCGGTTAAATCTCCAATGGTCGGCGTTGCGTATCTTGCGCCGGAACCGGGCGCGGCGGTGTTTGTAAAGGTCGGCCAGACTGTGGGCGCCGGCGACACGCTTGCGCTTATCGAAGCGATGAAGACGTTCAATCCGGTAAAGGCCGAAAAAAGCGGCACGGTCAAAGAGATATACATCAAAGACGGCCAGGCGGTCGAATTCGACCAGCCGCTTATGTTGGTAGAATAATAGAGGAAGGTATGAGGTATTAGGTATTAGGTAAAAGGTATAGAGCAAATCAACTCTAAATACTTCTTACCTCATACCTCTTACCTCATACCTCTAAAACCATGCCATCCATAAAAAAGATTTTAATTGCCAACCGCGGGGAAATCGCCCTGCGCATAATACGCGCGTGCCGCGACATGGGAATACGTTCGGTCGCCGTGTATTCGACCGCGGACAAAGATTCTTTGCATGTGAAATTGGCGGACGAATCGGTATGCATAGGGCCGGCGCCGGCGCGCGAATCGTACCTTAACGAATCGGCGATACTTACCGCCGCGCTGCTTACCAATGCGGACGCTATTCACCCGGGTTACGGATTCCTGTCCGAACGCGCCGATTTTGTCGACAAGGTCGTCATACACAAACTGATATGGATTGGTCCGGACGCCGATACGATACGCCGCATGGG
This sequence comes from Alphaproteobacteria bacterium, assembly GCA_009782315.1. Classification (GTDB taxonomy): domain Bacteria; phylum Pseudomonadota; class Alphaproteobacteria; order Rs-D84; family Rs-D84; genus WRKW01. The sequence continues at coordinate 3,785 of WRJH01000002.1, read as the reverse complement.
CGATAAAGTCGCCGCGAAAAAAACGGCCGAACAATGCGGTCTGCCCGTGGTTCCGGGGTCAAGCGGTTCCGTTGATTCGGTCGAATCCGCGTTGGAATGGGCGGAAAAAACCGGGTATCCCGTGATATTAAAGGCATCCGCCGGCGGCGGCGGCAAGGGCATGCGGCGGGTTTATGCGGCGGCGGAAATGGCGGACGCGTTCCAAATGACCCGGGCAGAGGCGGCAAACGGTTTCGGCGACGACACGCTGTATATGGAAAAGCTGCTTGAAACACCGCAACATATAGAGTTTCAGGTTCTGGGCGACACCCACGGCAACGTCGTGATATTCGGCGAACGCGACTGCACTTTGCAGCGCAAGCACCAGAAAGTCATGGAAGAATGCCCCGCCGCGTCGATTGAACCCGGCACGCGCAAGGAAATGATTGATATATGCCAAAAGGCCGCGAAACAAATGGGATACGTGAACGCGGGAACGATGGAATTCATGTTCCAGGACGGCCTGTTTTATTTCCTGGAAATGAACACCCGGCTGCAAGTCGAACACCCCGTCACCGAAATGGTGTACAATGTTGATTTGGTGCACGAACAGATACGCATAGCAATGGGCGAAAAATTGGGATATACGCAAAAGGATTTGAAACCGGTGGGGCATGCGATGGAATTCCGGATAAACGCCGAAGACCCGGAAACCTTTGTCCCGAACGCCGGAACGATTACCGCGTATTCACCGCCGGGGGGGCTGGGCGTGCGGGTTGATTCCGCGGCGTACGACGGTTGGCGCATTCCGCCGACCTATGATTCCATGATTGCAAAGCTGATTGTGTGGGCGCCGACGCGCGCGGCGTGCATATTGCGTTCCGCGCGGGCGCTGGACGAATTTTCAATCGAAGGCGTTAAAACGACGATTCCGCTGCACAAGAAATTATTGGCCAATAAAGACGTCAAATCGTTAAAAATCGACAACCATTGGCTGGAAAGGTTTTTGGAAAAGAAGTAAAAACGCCGCGAAAGCGGCGTTTTCTTATTTCACAATCTTTGGCAATACAAAGTATCCGCCGGCAATTCCGACCAGAATACCCGCCATCGCGGAAAACATCGCATCCAGGCTTGTGTGTTCGGCAACCAGTTGGCCAAAGAAATATCCGGCGAACAGGATAACCGCAATCACACCCAGCGTAATAATCAAATTTACAAGTTTGTTCATACTTTTCTCCTTTTTTTGCAGGTTTCATTATACCATATGCAGGATACGTCCGGCTATTTTTTATTTTTCTTGAAATCTTCCAGGCTGACCACCCTGCCCTTGTCTTCGGCCGGCGTCTGCGCCAGGGGAAGCTCTAAATCATTGCTGGAATCGTTATGCCCGCGGTTTTGGAATTGCAGCATGAAATCAACGGACGGGTCCTTGAATTCGACCAGCGCATCGTACGGTATATGTATATAGAACGGCCGGCCGTCGAATGTCAGCGTCACGCCGAATTCCTTGTCCGTGACGTTCAGATTGGAAAACGAATACTGCAAAACGATTGTCATAACTTCGGGATAGCGCAGGCGCAGAAAATCGGGGATATTCACACCCGGCTCTCTTGTGCGGAACGTTATGTAAAAATGGGTATTTTCGCCCAGGCCATTGAACTGCGCATGGGTCAGCGCGTCTTTCACGACGGTGCGCAGCGCGTTTTCCAAAAGCTGTTGATAGTCAATGTTCTTTGCCATGATTCTATTGTTCAACAATTCGTCCGTTTTCGCAAGCGACAAATACCGCACCGTCGATTCCGTTGAACAGGCCTTTGTCGATTCCCGTCGCCCAGACTTGGGAATCCGCGGCGGCAAGTTCGGCAAACAAATTTTCCCGCGCGGCGACATCCAGATGCGCCGCCGCTTCGTCCAGCAATATGACGGGTCGCGCGCCCGTGCGCGCCCGCACCAGTTTCGCATGCGCGATGACCAGCGATAACAGCGCGGATTTCTGCTGGCCCGTGCTGGTCATTTGGACGTTCATGCCCAGCATGCCGTTAAACATCACAAAATCGGATTTGTGCGCGCCGTCTATGGTCATCTTGTCGCCGCAAAGCGTCCGCGCGCCCGACAAGTATTCCAGATATTCGCGTTCCGCATCCGCGGCCGCCATACCCGCCGCCAGTTTTTCTTCCAAACATCCGGCAATGGTTAAAGAATATCGCGCGTCTTGCAGAAAATAATTTATTTCGCCGATGTATTTTATACGGGCGGCGGCGACCGATACCGCCGTTTGCGCAATCTGTTTGTCGATTCCATCCATCCACACTTCGCCCTGCGGGCTACGTGCGGCAAGCCACGACTTCAACGCAAACGCCCGTTCGGACAACAGTTTGGAAAGCCGCGCCGCACGCCCCATGTGCGACGGGTCGAAATTCGCGGCCAGGCGGTCGAAAAACGCCCGCCGGTCGGACGCGCCGTCGCAAAACAATCGGTCTTCCCGCGGCGTCACCCATACCATCCGCAAAACCTTTGCCAAATCGGAAAGCGGCGCGCCGTCGCCGTCAATGGTCGCCCGCCTGTAAGTATCGCCATCGCGCCACGATACGGATACATTCGTATCGTCGTCCAGTTCCGCAACAACGCCCCATTCTCTGCTCTCTGCTCTCTGCTCTATGCTCTGCGTCGGCGAGTTGCGCAGCAACTCGCCGACGCTTGCCCCGCGCAGTCCCGCCCCTGCGGATAATGTTGAAATCGCTTCCAAAATACTTGTCTTGCCGCTGCCGTTGGGCCCAGTGATTATAACGGCTTTGGCCACGTTCGCCATAATCCGGCTGGATTCGTGATTGCGGAAATCGGAAATGGTAAGGGTTTTTATCATACCGAAAAGTATAATTTGTTTTTCGCTTGAAAACAACGAATATATCTGATAGAAATCTGTGGCGATGGCCTGGTGGCAGAATGGTTATGCTACCTTCCTGCAAATCCGTTTATGCCGGTTCGTATACGAGTAAGCGAGGCAAGCCATAGGCGCAGACGAGCGCAGCGACCAAAGGTCGCGATAACGAGTAGTGAGCGAAAGCGAACAATCCGACCCCCGATTTTCACCAAGCGAAGCGCGGGCTGAAAATCGAGAGTTGTTTATTTTGAAAAATGGCCTGGTGGCAGAATGGTTATGCACCGGACTGCAAATCCGTTTATGCCGGTTCGATTCCGACCCAGGCCTCCATTTTTTCAAAAACTCCCTACTATTTTTCCAGTTATCTGTTCCCGGTTTTTATGCTATAATCCAATTTATGAAACCCGTGAATGTCGTAAGCCTTAAAAAAGTCAACAAAGATTTCCCCGAAGAAATGGGCGGCGTGACGCGCGTCCTGTTCGACGTGTCGTTCGACATAAAGCCCGGCGAATTCGTGTCAATCATGGGGCCGTCCGGGTCCGGCAAATCCACCTGTATGAACATAATCGGCGCGTTGGACGTGCCGACGACGGGCGTATACGAACTTTACGGCAACAACGTCATGCATATGACGGCGGACGAACTTGCCACCGCGCGGAACGAATACATCGGGTTTGTGTTCCAGAATTTTAATCTGCTTACCAAGCGCACGGTTCTGGACAATGTCATGCTGCCCCTGATGTACCGCGGAATGTCGACCGAAGAGCGGGCGAGCCGGGCGCGGCACATGCTGAAATCCGTGGGACTGGAAAAATTCGAAAGGTATGTTCCGACGCAATTGTCCGGCGGCATGCGCCAGCGCGTCGCGATTGCGCGCGCATTGGCGGGCGGACCCCAAAAAAACCTGGGCGGCGAGCCGCCCGGC
>WRJH01000001.1 GCA_009782315.1 Alphaproteobacteria bacterium | reverse complement strand
CGCCATACTTAAATCGTATTCCGAATTGGAAAAGAAAATCGGCGCGATGGTAACCGTGCCGGCCGCGGACGCGGACGATTCGGCCCGCGAAAAATTCAACCGCGCGGTCGGCGTGCCGACAACAATCGCGGAATACCCGGATCACCCCGTGTTCGACGTCGACGATTCCGTCCGGCAGAAATTTTTGGACGCAGGACTAAACAGGACCCAGGTGGAAAAGATTTACGACATCGCGGCTGAATACCTGTCGCCGGCGATTTCGGAAATCTTTCAGTCGCGGCATGAATCCGATTCCTTGCAAGAGCTGCGGAATTTTTTCGGCGGCGACGAAAAGATGACGGCCGCGATGACAGAGATAGAAAAGTTCGGCGAAAAATTTCTTCCCGCCGACACGTTCGAATCGCTGGCGTCGTCGGCCGCCGGAATAAAAAGCATGCACGGAATGATGCAGTCGATGGAACCGAAAGTGCAAAGCGGCGGCGGCGCGGCGGGCGCGCTGACGGAACGCGACCTGCGCGAAATGATGCGCGATCCGAAATACTGGCGCGACTTCGACGCGGAGCATATCAGAAAAATAGAAAGCGGATTCAAAAAACTATATTCGTAAAATTCGCGCGCGAAAATTTTTTGCAAAAAATATTTTCTCTCTTGCATTATTTTCTTGTTTCATATACAATTGTATCAAAGAACAAAAAAATTTGTTCTATAAAACAAAAATGAAGGAGAGAAAGAATGGCATTTTCATTCTTGAAAACCACCGCGAAAAAACCCGCCGCCAAAAAACCGGCTGCGAAAAAACCCGCTGTGAAGAAACCGGCCGCCAAAAAACCGGCCGCGAAGAAACCTGCTGTTAAAAAAGCCGTCGCGAAAAAACCGGCCGTTAAAAAAGTCGCCGTTAAAAAACCGGCGGTCAAAAAAGTAGCCGTCAAAAAGCCGGCCGCGAAAAAGAAAGTCGTGAAAAAAGTCGCGAAACTGGCCGTCAAAGCCCCTGTCGCGAAGAAAGCCGTGAAAAAACCGGCCGCGAAGAAAGTCGCCGTTAAAAAACCGGCGGTCAAAAAAGCCGTCGCGAAAAAACCGGCCGTAAAGAAAGCCGCCGTCAAAAAACCGGCGGTCAAGAAAGCCGTCGCGAAAAAACCGGCCGTTAAAAAAGTCGCCGTTAAAAAACCGGCGGCCAAAAAAGCCGTGAAGAAAGTCGCGAAAAAGAAATAAATTAATTTCTTTTAACAAAAAACCCGCCGATTGGCGGGTTTTTTGTTAAAAGAAATCAGTCGAGAGTCACAAGTCGTTAGTCTATGGAAATTTTTTTCGACTTGCGGCTCTCGACTTGTGACTTTGGACTTTTCGCGCGGATAATCCTTTGACCCGCGCGGTTTCGATTCGCGGCGCGCAGCACTTGCGCATAACCGAAAACCGAAACAATGCAGCCGGCCATGCGCCGGCTTTTTCAACATTCAGAACACAAAGGAAACAAAAATGTCTGATTCAATAAACATGGCCTTCGTAAAACAATTCGAAGCCGACGTGCATTTGGCTTACCAGCAAACCGGCACGAAACTGCGCGCGACGATCCGTTCCAAAAACGCCGTTGTCGGCGCCAGCACGACTTTCCAAAAAGTCGGGCGCGGAACGGCCAGCACAAAATCCCGCCACGGATTGGTTCCGGTCATGAACCTGGACCACGAACCGGTGGAATGCCTGTTGGTCGATTACTATGCGGGCGACTGGGTCGACGCGTTGGACGAATTGAAAATCAACCACGACGAACGCCGCGTGGTGGCGTCCGCCGGCGCGTACGCGCTGGGCCGCAAGACGGACGAGTTGGTCATCGACGCGATGAAGAACGCCGGCACGACCGTCGGCGATTATTCGACCGGACTGACCAGGGAACTTATCCTGTCCGCCGTCGGCATACTGAACGAAAACGACGTTCCGGACGACGGCCGCAGATTCTGCGTCGTCGGCGTGAACCAATGGAACGAACTGCTTTCCATGGAAGAATTCACCAGCGCCGATTACGTCGGCACGCCGGCGATGACCGGCGGATTCGAAACCCGCAAATGGCTGGGCGTCAACTGGATACTGCACAACGGCCTGCCCGTCGACAACGACCAGCGCCAGTGCTTTATGTACCACGCGTCCGCCATCGGTCACGCGTGCGGCCAGGAAGTCAAGACCGACATCAGTTGGGTTGGCGAACGCGCCGCGCATTTCATCAGCAACAGCATGTCCCAGGGCGCCGTGCTGGTCGACCAGACCGGCATCGTCCGCATCGCATGCGGTGAATAAGTAAATAGTCGATAGTCGTAAGTCAATAGTCTATAGACTTTAGACTTACGACTTTAGACTAAAAATGGAGTTTTTAATGGCTTTCGCAAATAAAAATCTATCGGTCATCGCATACGCGAACGGATTCACTTTGTGGCATTACGGCGCGGGTGAAAAAATGGCGGATATATCAAAGGCCGGTTATTTCAACAATGTAAAAACATTGATGAATATCGGCGACATAATAATTATCAACGCCGACGACCAGACCGCTTTGAAAAAAATCGGACAGACCGGCCCGGCCGTCGAAATCGCAAAATTATAAAGGATTAAACCATGCTTACCAAAATCGATATCTGTTCCATGGCGCTGTTGAAAATAGGCGAAAAGCCAATCCAATCCTTTAACGAGGACACCGCCGCCGCACAGCTGGCGCGGACCCTGTTCGAGGCCGTATCGGATGCGCTGATCGCCGGACACCCGTGGCGATTCGCATCCCGAACATTCGATTTAACCAAAACCGAATCCGGCGATTTTCTGGTGCCGGCGGAAATACTGCGCGTCATATCGTGCAGCGCGCAAAAGTATGAAATAAAACAAAACAGAATAAAATCCTCGGCCGACAAAATATCCATTACCGCGATTGTGCGGACCGACGTGGAAAACTATCCGGCGTTTTTCACATCCTGTCTTGCGACGCGGCTGGCCATGGAATTCTGCATGCCGCTGTCGGACAATCAGAACGCTTTCAACACGCTGGCCGCTTTGTTCGATTCGGAACTGCGCGCGGCGAAGTTTATCGACAGCACAATGTCGTCCGGAACAGGCGTGCAGAATTTTTCACTAATCAGCGCAAGGTATTAATAAGAGGTATTAAAGATGGGAAAATTTATCAAAACCCAGAATTCTTTCGCGCATGGCGAAGTGTCCGCGGAATTTTTCGCGCGCAGCGATTTGGCCGCCGCGAACAGCGGACTGTCGCGTTTGGAAAATATGGACGTCCTGCCGTCGGGCGGAATTTCGCGGCGGACGGGAACCGTCCGGCTTTTTGATTCCGCGCCGGATTCCATCCTGGTTCCGTTTTCGACGTCCAACGACCAGAACTATCTGTTGGTTCTGTCGCCGAAAAGCATCGAAGTTTATCAAGATGGCGCGCGCCTGCAAACCGTGGTTACCCCCTGGTCCGCATCGGAACTGCGAAGCGTGCAATACGCGCAAAGGTTCGGCACGATGATATTCGTCCACCCGAACCATTGTCCGAAAGTTCTGCGCAAATCCGCCGCAGGCAATTTTTCTTTGTCCGATTTCGTATTCACAGTCAATGAAAACGCGTCCTCCAACATGCCGTTTATAAAATTCGACGATACGGCCGGCGTAAAACTGACCGTTGCGAATTACAACCAATATGGAAACAACGCCGCGCAGCTGACCGCCAGCGCCGCAATATGGGACGAAAGTATCGTCGGCACGCTTTTGCTGTTCATGGACAAACAATGGCTGGTAACGGATTACGTCAGCCCCACGGTCGTAATCGCCGGCACCAACGGCGGATATTCGCTGCCGCCGGCGCCCATATCCGATTGGCGCGAAGCCGCTTTTTCCAGGGCCCGCGGCTGGCCGGCCAGCATAACGTTCCACCAGGACAGACTGGTGTTCGGCGGTTCGCGCGATTGGCCGGCCGGCATATGGATGTCCAAAGTCGGCGACCATATGAATTTCAACGCCGGAACCGGATTGGACGACGAGGCGATTTTCCTTACCCTGCTTTCCGGAACGCGCCAGCAAATCTGCACAGTCGCCAGCGCGGACAATCTGCAGATACTGACCAACGCCGGAGAATGGGCGATCACCGCAAAGCCTTTGACGCCGGCGAACATCGACATAAAGCAACACACGAACGTCGGCAGCAAAAGCGACATATATCTGCAGCCCCAGAAAATCGAAGGCAGCACCGTTTTCGTATCGCGCGGCGGACGCGCAATCCGCGAATTGGTATTGGACGATTTGAACAATACTTACAGCGCGGTTGATTTGTGCGCCCTGTCGTCGCATATGATGACGGCGCCGGTCGATATGGCGTATCACGACGCGGCGAACCGCCTGTTCGTGCCGCAGGCGGACGGCGGCATGGCCGTGCTGACCAAAATAGCGCCTCTCTCCATTTCCGCATGGGCGGCGTATAGAACCGCGGGCAAATTCAAATCCGTCGCCGTTCTGGACGAACAGGTTTATGTCGTCGTACAGCGCGATAACGGAACTTTCGTCGAACGATTCGATAAAGACGCCGAAACGGATTCCGGAGAATTCGAATTTGCCCATACCGCGGCCAGCATGCCGCCGTTCGTGTCCGGGCACGCCCCGAAAAAAGTCCGGCTGGCAAAACTGTCCGCGCGAGTATTGGGAACCCAATCGCTTTTCTTTTCCGTTGGCGGAAAAAAGCTGCGCGCGCCGCTGCCGTTTGCGGCGGACGCATCGGACGCGGATGTCTATTCCGGCGACACGGCTGTGAATCTTTTCGGAACGACGACAAACGCCATAGACCCGCTGTGGACAATCAGCGGGGACGAACCCGGACCCGTGACGGTACTTTCCGTCACGGCAGAGGGAAGATATTCAATATAGTCGATAGTCGCAAGTACAAAGTAGAAAGTAAGTTTAGAGATTGTTGGAATAATTCCAATAAATATCAAAATAGTCTTTCTACTTTTGACTTTAGACTTTCTACTATTTACGACTAAAAGGAGTAAACCATGGGACAAATAGCAAATGAAATAGAAAACATGCTTTCCGACAGAAAGGCCGGCAAAGAACTGAAAAAAGAACGCCGGATTATTCTGGACCAAATCGCGGCCGACGAGGCGACAAAAACCAATCTGGTTAAAAAAGCGCTGGCCGCGCAGCGCGCAAAATACGGCGCGGCCGGAATGGGCGGCAAAGGCATGACCGAAGAGGCCGTGTTGAAACGCATGCGTGAAGAAACCGAACAGCCGTTCGATGAAAAGCGAATCGCGAACATGAACAAAATGTCGAATTTGAAAAAACCGAAGAAAACAAACCTGGTCAAATTGTTCAATTCGCAATTCTCAAAACTTATCGGATAATGTCGTATAATTCCGCTTTGAAATTCTTGGATGATTGGAACGAAATTATCGGACTGTCCACGCCCGCGCATCATAAAAAAATTCTGGAATTCTTGGTTGAATCTTTGCGCACGGACCCACGCCGGGCGTTGTTGCTTTCGTTCCGGCATTCCGGGAAATCGTCCGTCGTCGGGGTTTTCGCCGCATGGGTTCTGCGGATGCGCCCCGAATCGCGGATTCTGATTCTGTCTGCGGAAACAAAACTGGCGTCGCGAATGGTTTCACATATAAAGCATATCTTGGAAAACCACCCGGCGTGTTCGGACATGCCGCCCGCCGTCAAAAAAGAATGGGGCAGCCACAAAATCACAATCCAGCGACCCATAGGTATTCGCGAACCATCCGTAATCTGCCAGGGCATTCACGGCAATGTCACGGGATTGCGCAGCGATTTGATAATCTGCGACGACGTCGAAGTGCCAAACACCAGCAATACAAAACAAAAACGGGAAAATCTGCGCGAACGTTTGCGCGAACTGGATTTCATCCTGTCGCCGCGCGGTACGATGATTTACATCGGCACGCCGCACGCACGCGATACGATTTACAGGGTATAGATTTTATATACTGCTAACGAATGCGCGCAGTTTTACAAGCAGTTCCTGGCCCGCGTCGCCGAACATCGGAAGATAGGTTTCGTATTCGGGAAGGTCCGCCTGGACCTCTGCCCTGGTTTTTTCCGTCGGCTGCCACGACAATATGTTGTCGGCGCGGGTCCACAGGTCGAACGCGCGCGACGCGGCGTACACCGTTTTCCAACGCGCGACCAGATTCGGCCGCCCGGAAATCGCGGCGCGGACGCCGGCCAGCCATCTGTCGCCAAACTGGCGCACATAGGGCAGCGATTCGATTCTTTGCAAATGTTCCGCCGTCGGTTCGAAATCGACCAGTTCCCGTTCCAACGAATCCATGTCTTCGTTCGAAAACTTCGCGTCTTTGGCCACTTCGGCGAAATGAGTTTCCATCAGGCCGCCGTACGGCATCAGTTCCGGCGAAATCGACGCGCGGTCCCCGCGGCCGCTTTGCAGCTCTGAAATATGTTCGGCAAGTTTTTCGCCGGTCGGCAGCTTTCTGATTTCTTCCAGAACCGCGGAATCAGATTCTTGCATGAACACAGGGTTTACGGCGCGCCACCCGCCATGAATGGCATGCGCCTGGCGGTACAGGTTCATCAATCTTTGCGCCGTTACCGATGGTTTTTCTTTCATTGCTCTCTCTTTCCCGTAAACAATTATTCCATTACAATCTGCACGATTTTGTGCAGGCGGCCGCCCGTGTTGGACACCGTGATTTTTTCATCCGGTTCCACCATATGGCCGTACAGTTTGCCGCGCGCGTCTTCGCGGACCATGACTATGCGCGCGTGCGTTTTCAATCCCGGTTCCAGTTTGTCGAAATCTTCGGAAAGCGCGACGGCCAAATCGCCCGGCTGGGCGATCGCGTCCGGATCGACAAACATGTACGAGCGCGCCGGAAACATATTGCCGATGCGTTTCGCGTTCGGGACGACCGCGTATATCCCGGTGTTGCTTTCCAAATTCATCGGCGACACTATCATCTGTTCGTCGGATTTTTTGAACACCAAATCCTTGTCGCCCGGAACGCCGAAAACCGGCACCAGTTTCTTGCGCGCGGAATCGTAAATATTCGCGCCGTAAATTTCGCCCGAAAGGTCTGTTCCTGCGGACGAAGAGCTGGGCACCAGGACGCTGCGCACCTTTTCGCCGACCTTGCTGATTTGTTTCGCCAGTTCGCCTTTTTCAAAAAGTTCCGCGATGGCTTTGTACATGCTGTCGGGCGTTTTGCCCAAAGCCTTTGCCAGGTCCGCGATTTCGTCTTCGTACAGTTCGCGCTGGCCCACTTCGATTTTATGATACACCGACAGCGTCATTTTCGCGTCTTTCGCGGCCTGGGCGATTGTCTTGCCGGCCTTTTTGCGCAGAACGCGCACGCCGGCGCCGAATATTTTAAGACCGCCGGTTTCATTGTCTTCCAGACGGCGCTGCATTTCCGATTGCCATGAATCCGCAACCTCGTCATTGGCCTTTATAAACATATCGGACAGTTTGCAATCCAGAATTCCGCACAGCGTCAACAGCTGTTTTTGATTCAGGCGGCGCACGCCTTTTTCCACCTTTGACATTGCGGACAGCGACAGGCCGGACTTTTTCGCGACCGCGGTCATCCGCATGCCCTTGCCCAGTCTTATATTTCTGATATTGTTCGGAAAAATTATTTCTTCCCAAGCCATGGCCATTCCTCTTGGTTATATTGACAAAAGTATAGAGTCTTTTTCTTGCTTGCGCAAGAAAAATCGTAGACCGTTATCCGTAACCCGTAGTCCGTAATTCTTTAATGTTCAACTTGTGTGCGCAAACAAACCTATGGCACGGAACATAAACGGTATGAATTACGGAAAACGGATAACGGGTTACGGATAACTGGTTAAAAGAAATACGGTTTCGCCTTGAAATTTTCGCGCGAATGCCGGATATTTTCGGCCGCGTCCCACGCGTTCAATCCGGCGTTTATCAATTCCAGACGGCCGTAATATGCGACCATCATCGGGTCGAAAGTATTGTCTGACGAAATCCATTTGTCGCCATCGGAATTCGGCGCGCCGTATTTGTCCAGGACGCCCTGCCAGAACGCCAGGATTTTCTTTTCCCGCTGGTCCGCGAATTTCGGATCGTCGCCCTTTATCTCGTCGACGTCGTTGTTGTATTCCACGCGCCATACGGCGTTGCCCGTCATGTTGGACGTAAAATAAACGGCTATCGTTTCACCCGTCGATTCGCGCACCAGATGCATTTCGGACGCGTACAGCAGTCCGCGCGCCTTTGCCAAAGAATTTATGCAGTTGGCAAGCGACGACGGCGCGAATATTTTTTGCAGGCGGCATTCGTAATCCAGATTGTTTTTCCAATCCCGCGACACTGAATATATTATGGAATTTTTACTTCTGGGCGCGTAAAGCGATTTCGCCCTGAAAAATTGGTTATAAACGCTTTCGAAATCCATGCCAAGCATTACGCCCGCAATGTCGAACTGCATAACGCCCGCGAAAACGGAGTCTTTGTTCAAATACACCGGTTTGGCAACGGACAAATCCACGCCCCCTGCGTCCGTTATGACTTCGTCGATAACATTATTCGCTAAAACATCGAAATTATCGAAATTGTCAAAACCGCCGAACCCGGTTGAATCATCGTACACCGCATCGTCAAAAAAAGGTTCGAAATCTGCGTTTGCTGCGCAAACGCAGAGCATAGAGCATAGAGCATAGAGCATAGATAAACGCCCGAATGATTTTATAAAATTATTTTTTAATATAAACACTTATCTATGCTCTATTATCTATGCTCTGTTGCGCCAAAGGCGCAACCATCTATCTTACCTCGTCCACCACGAACTTGAACACTATCATCGGAGGGACGCCGGATTCAAGCGCGCGCCGCGAATCGAAAGGTTGTCCGCCCAATTCCGTCCGCATGCCCGCCTCGTACCGCAGACGAATCAGTATTTCCCGGTCCCGCAATATTTCGGGCGCGGCGGCCATATCATTCGGATTATAAGTAATCAAATCAAATCGCACAACATAATATTCGCCCTGTCTTTGCGGCATCCCCCGATGCACATTCACGCGGCGCAATTTCATTTTTTCCGCCAAGGCGGCCAATTCCGGTTTTACGTTCGCCTTCCAATTTTCGAACACCGGCGTCCGCGACCCAACCGTCATCGCGGCCAGCGGACTGTTCCGTCCGGCGCGGCGGTCCAGATCGCCGTCGTACGGAATCACCCCGAAATATTCGCGAACGAACGCCGCGATTAATCGTTCCTGGACATACGTCGAATTCGACCGCTCCATCGCGGACAAAGACACCGGCCCGCCCAAACGCCGGCTGGAATGTTCCGCCGATTGGAATATATACGGTTCTATGTCTATCTTTGCGGACGCGTCGAACAGGCGGCCGCTGAAATACAACGCCCCGACGGAAAGCGCCATAATAGTCAAAGACGATAAAAAGAATAAAAGCTTTCTCATATTCCCGTCACATACCAGTTAAAATCCGCGACATAATACCCCAGCGTCAGCGGATATACGCTTTCGTTCCGCTGCACGCGGACGTATATTTCCATATTTCTATCGGGGCCGGCGGACTGTTCCAAAACCGCCTGGGCGCGCCACATTCCGCCGCGACCGTCCGGTCCGGATACCGGCGATATGGTAATCGAATCCCGGCGCAGCCTTTGCGTTTCACCCCCTTCCGCCATGTCCTTGTAAACCGGCAGAACGCTTTCGGAAAAACTTTTGTAAAGCAAAGCGTCCGAAGCGCAGCAGATAAAGCACGCGGTGCCGGCGCACGATGCCACCTCGCATTCGCACCAATTGGCGGCGTTCCGGGCGGCGCTCTCCGTCACCCTGAACCATTCGGTCGCAAAGCGCCACACGACGGATTCCTGCATCGAAATTTCTTTTGAAACCGCGTCGTCCGATTTTGATTTTTCGCTTATCACCCGCCATTCGCCGGTAACATTGTCGATGGAAATAATATAAGGGGAAAGCCGCACCGAATGCACCGTCCAGACAACCAGACCGCACAGCGACGCTATTACGAAAAACAAAACCAAATACCATACGGCCGCGAACCGCGACAAGGCAATCTTGCGCGATTCAGGAAACGGCGGTGTATCGAAATTGTTTGGATAATCCATTGCTTGCTCGCTTTGCTCGCAAGCAGGTATAAGGTAAAAGGTATAAGGTACAAGGTATGAAAACTTCTACCTATTACCTATTACCTATTACCTCTTACCTGCAAAGCCGTCAGGCTTGCCATACCCGGATGCATGCGCACGGCGACAGTTTTAATTCATCGTTATCGAATCCGATTCCAATCGGCACGCGGTCGTAAACCTGGCCGCATCCGGCAAGCACCAGCATAGCAAAAAATAGGTATGCGAATTTCTTCATCATAATCTCCCTTTCATATTTCTTTGATTATAGGGAATTCCGGGGCGGCGTGTCAACTAAAACTGTGTCGCGAAAGAAAGCAGGAATTTCTGTTCCCGGTCGTATTCTTTGGATAAAAGCGGCCAGCCCCAAGAGAAATTCATCGGCCCCATCGGAGTATTCCAATATACGCCGATACCGTACGACACGCGCCAATCCTGGTCTATGAAATTTTCGCATCCGGGATTCCAATCCGGACATGTAAATCCAGCGCTGGCCGGCTTATATGAAAACTCTTTTTTCGGCGGGCGGCCCAATATGCCGTAATCGGTGAACACGAATCCCTTTACCTGGTATTCATCGGGAATAAACACCGGGAAATTCAGCTGGGTCGTGCCGTTGATTTTCCACAGGCCGCCGGTCGCATAATTCCGAAAGGCCCAGTTGCGCGAACCAACGCCCGCGACGTTGAACCCGCGCAAAGATTCCCCGCCCAGAAAGTAACGGTACATACGCGAAATATATTCGTCATCCGTCAAGGGCTGTAACAATCCGGCGCCCAGTTCGGATTTCAACTGCCACCGGTTGTCCAGGAATTTATACAATCCGGTAATGGACGCATCGTACCGCATGAATGTTTCCGTGCTTCCGAATCCAGTATACGCCACACCAATATTGCCGATGACGCCGTCATGCGTCTGTTGCGCGAAATCCGTATCCAGATTGTGATAACGGAAATTCGTGCCAAGCGTGTAAAGGTTCACAGACTGCCACTGGCCGCCGGTCGCGTGCAGGTCAAGATTCTGGTCGAAAGCCGCGGACAAGCGCACCATCTGGGTCCAGTTGTCGGTCAGTTTCCAGCCCAAACGGCCCGCCACCATAAAGCTGTCGCGGTCGTACCCAAGAGACCCCAAAGACGAATAGTTGTACATGGTATAATTGACGTCGAATCCGGCGGACAGCGCGCGCCCGAACAGATACGGTTCGGTAAAGCTGAACATCGCCTGTTTCTGGTATTGCGCCAGCGACCCGCGCAATTGCACCGTCTGGCCGCGGCCCATGAAATTGTTTTCCGTGATGCCGGCGTCCAGCATGAACCCGTTGATGTTGGACCAGCCAAGTCCCCCAGAAAGTTCGCCTGTCGGCTGTTCTTCGACCTTTACGTCCAGGTTCATCAGGTTGGAATCTTCGATGCGCGTCGGCACCATGTCGACGGATTTAAAGTATCGCGTGCGCATTAACCGCTGGCGGCCGCTTTCTATTTCCTGGCGGTTAAAGGGGTCGCCCGAACGGACTTGCAGCAAGTGCTCTATAACCGAATCGAAAGTCCGCACATTGCCCAGAATGGACACTTTGTTTATATATATGCGGTTTGTCTTTTGAATCTGGAACACCAAATCTATGGTGCGGGCTTCGTCGTTTTTGGTCGGAATCACGTCAATGTTTATGAATGCGTATCCCTGTTCCGCGACAGCGTTGCGCAAAGCGCTGATGGTGCCGTCAACCAGGTCGATGTTGTAATAATCGCCCGGGTCCATTTTAATCAGGTCCATCAGTTTTTTGTCGTCGACATCCGGAAAGGGATTTTCGACGGACATCTTTCCGAACTTGTAACGATTTCCTTCGTGAATATCGAACGTTACGGAAAAATATTTGCGGTCGGGGGAAAACACGCCGTTTGCTGATTTGATTTGAAAATCGACGAATCCGTTGCGCAGATAGAATTGGCGCAACAGCTGTTGGTCGTATTGTATGCGGTCTTCGTCGTAATTGTCGAAAGACGCCATGAATTTCCACCAAGCGTATTCGCGCGACAATACTTCGGAACGCAGGGTGCGCGAACTGAATTTTTTATTTCCGGTGAATTTTATATCTTTGATTCGCGTCGGGTGGCCTTCGGTGATTTCATACACAATGTTCACGCGGCCGCCGTCCAGTTCGATGCGTTTAGGCTCTATTTTCGTTCCGAAAAAACCTTTGCGCTGATACACGGTCAGCATGCGCTGAACATCCGCGCCGATGGCGGATTCGTCGTACGCGGACCGTTCGCGCAGGCGGATTTCCTTTTTCAAATCGTCGGTGGATATTTCGTCGTTGCCTTCTATCGTCACCATATTGACGACGGGCGATTCCGTAACGGCGATATTCAAAACGCCGCCGGACATCTCGACGGAAGATTTGGAAAAAAGACCGGTGGCCTGTAATTTTTTGGCGACGCGGTTAAGTCCCGCGGTGTCCAGATTGTCGCCAACCTTTACATCCGTCATGATGCGCACGGATTCCGCGTCCATTCGGCGGTTTCCGGAAACGGATATGATTTTGACAACTTCGGCAAAAGCCGAAAAAGTCAAAAGCGCCGTGACCAGCAGGGCAAGATAAGCGGCATGGAATTTCTTCATCGCGGAATGATATATACAACAAAATTTACGGTTTGGCAATATTAATGTATGGGCGGATATATCCGCCCATACCCAGTCCGTCATTGCGAGGAGCGTTTGTCTGACACGAAGTGTCTGCAAACGCGACGCGGCAATCCAGCATATTGTCGCGCCAGCTTTGCTGGCGCACTCTATTTACTGGATTGCTTCGGCGCGCGCGCCGACGTTCCACGTCGGACTTGCGCTTCTCGCAATGACGTGGATGGGACGGGAATGCAAAGAAAGATTATTTTACCATTGCATTACCCTGTTTTATTTTGCAATAATCGTGCTGTATAATTGATAACGGGGGGCGTTTGAAAACAAAACTTGCCTTTTTGCCGGTGATTGTGTTGATTGCGATGTGCTTCGGCACGCGCGATGCGGTGGCGCAATGCTCGATGGGCCCCAACCCAACATCAACGGCGGGTCCATGGAACCCTGGGGCTGGCAATTATGTTGATAATTTGGAAGTGGGATATAGGTACAGTTTTTATGACTATGGCATTCCGTTAGAAACCGAATATGGCACTTATATAGAATCCGTACCTATTAAGCAACACCTATGTATGTACCATTTCAGCAAGTGCATAGTCGATAACCATTGCACCATGTGCAATTTTAATATAAACAATGATAGCATCTGGAACTTTGGTGGATATTACGGCGGTTGGGACGAAGATTGGACTAATGCATGCGCGCAATGCCTTAGTAACAGCGCCATCGCTTCTTACCATTCAAGCAACTCTAGTGCAACGCCATTATGTAATGAGTTTAGGAAAAATAATTGTGAAACCAATACCATGTATAATATTTGCAGCCTTATACCAGAAGATACTGTGCTAAATTACAGACGCAATAATAATAATTATAGCGCCTCTGCATCATTTATATTCCGCAATGAAATTGACACTAATGGCGTCACCGAACGTCTTATGGGAACAGCTTTATGTCAAGACCCTGTCGTCAACTATTTTGGTGGCCATGCCCTGCTGGCCGGAATAAACTGTGAGAGTGACACAACATTGGGCAACAATGTATGTTATGAATGCGTGGATATCACTCTCAATTCTGATTACAACAACAGAACCCTTGGATTTCAATTGAAAAGTTGCAGTGATAAGTGCAGGCTTGACAGATGTAAAACCGGTTATGCCCAAGTTCCCGGTCTTTTGCCAAAAATTGTTTCAGTAACCAGCCACGACACAGTCAGAAAGGTCAATTTGACTAACTATACAGAGGCCTGTGTAAACAACATCACCTGCCCGGCCGGGCAATATCTGCCAGCGGGCAGCGGCACTTGCGTAACTTGTCCGGTAAACAACTGGTGCCCGGGCGATACTTTTACACCGTCCGCTTCTACCGACCAAGGCATCAACTGGTGTCTTTCCGGTTTCGATACAAACGGTGCCACCGGACGGTCTGAAGTGACCCATTGCACCCGGCCATGCAACACGAATGATATACAGGGCGCGGCCAATTTTGCGGCGCCCGGCAGATGCAGCTGTACCGCCACCAAAATCACCGGCGGCGTTGTAAACGGCGGCGGGAATCCCTATTGCGAAACAAATTGCGCCACCACATGCACCGTGAACCAATGCGCCGCCGGCCGATATAAAAGCGGAAATACGTGTCCGGCATGTGCCGATGGCTCTTACAACGCCGCAAACAACACTAACACCAGCTGTTCTGTATGCACCGGCGGGACACCCGCGGGTTCGCAAAAGGCCAATTCCACCACGTCCAACACTTGCACCGATTGCACCAACAAATCCGGCGCGGCAACCTTTGTCGCACCGAACTGGAACAACAATAATCCAATATTTTGCAGAATAAACATTTGCAACGATGGATATACTAAAAATGGTTCCGATAATGGAAACGCCTGTACGCCGAATACTTTTAACGTGAGATACGCGCCCGGCAATCCGGCGGGCACAGGCAGCGCGCCGACCAGTCCGACATCCTGTATTTTCGGCGGCACCTGCAACGCGCCGGCCAATACCTATACGCCGCCCACCGGCCAGGCGTTCTCCAATTGGTTGTGTTCCGGGGGAAGGCCCGGCATTTGCAGCGGCAGTCATAATTTCAATGCTGGGCAAAGCATTGCACAGGCGGCTTTCAGCGGGGAAATTACTTTGGCCGCAGTATGGGGCGCGAATTGCGTACCTGTAACGCTTGACCATAACGGGGGTACCGGCGGCACCCCGGCATCCGTATCCCAGAGATACAACGCAAACTGGTTTGCAAGTAATAATTGCAGCGGTTCTAGTATTGGAAAACTGACGGCCAACCCCACGCGGCCCGGCCATTTATTCCAAGGATATTATGACACCAGCGCGTCCACCGGCGGAACACAAGTAATAAATAAAAATATCCCCGGAGGAGAATTTACAACAAATACCGCGTTTGCCAGCGGAACGGGAACATTATACGCCAGATGGGAAAAATGCCCAACCGGACACGTGTCCGCAGACAGCGTGTCGTGTACACAGTGCGATGTCGGCAAACATCCCAATAGCGACCAGTCTTTATGTGTGGATTGTGACGCCGGATATTTTTCTCCAAAAGGTGAATTGTGCGAAAAATGTCCGGCGGGATCATACCAAGACAAGCCGGGACAAACATCTTGCAATTCTTGCGCCGCCGGGTCATACCAAGACCAACAGGGGCAGGCGTCCTGCAACGAATGCCCGGTGCAGCAATATCAAGACGAAGAAGGAAAGACAACCTGCAAACCCTGTAATGATGGCACAACCGGCGGCATAGGAGCAAAGGAGGGCCCCATATGCAAATCCACAACAGGGATACCCGCCAATACAATTATTGCGGACATTGCGGGAACGTTCAGTGTTCCGGCCTGTCTTGCGCTTCCGGCATGCGCCCAACTGCCGCTTGGTTTGTCCTGTTGCAATAAAAACCCATAAACATCACCCGGAAATTTTTACATCGCGGTCGAATATATACATCAAATCGCGCGCGCCGGCGCCCGCCGCCGATTCCAATTTCGAATCCGATTCGACCAATTCAACCGCATTCCGCGCCGCCAGTTTGAACAAATCGCGATGTTCGCGGTAATCGACGAAATGATACGGTATCCAACCGCTTTGCCGGCTGCCCAGCAATTCGCCCGCGCCGCGCATCATCAAATCCTGTTCCGCAATCGCAAACCCGTCGTCGGTGTCAACCAAAACGGCCAGACGCTTTTCGCCATCTTCGGTCAATCTTTCGCCGTGCAGCAGCACGCAAAAAGACTGGTCCCCGCCGCGGCCCACGCGCCCGCGCAATTGGTGCAATGCGGACAGGCCGAATTTTTCCGCATTCTCTATCACCATAATCGTCGCGGACGGCACGTCTATGCCGACCTCTATCACACTGGTCGCGACCAATAATTTTATCTTGCCGCCTGTGTCCGCGAATTCCGCCATGACGCAATCGCGTGATTTTTTATCCATTTGTCCATGGACCAGACCGACATCGTCGCCGAAATATTTTTTCAAGAATTCATACCGTGTTTCCGCCGCAGCAAAATCCATGTCTTCGTTTTCCGCAACCAGCGGACAGACCCAGAATACTTTCGCACCCGCATCCAATTGCGCCTTTACCCGGCCGACCAGCGCCATAATCCGGTCCACGGCCAAAGTCACGGTTTTAATAGGCATGCGGCCGGCCGGCTTCTGGTCGATTACAGAAACATCCATATCGCCGTAAATCGTCATGGACAAAGTCCGCGGAATCGGCGTCGCCGACAGCGCGACGAAATCCGGATTCGCGCCCTTTGCGCACAGCGCCGCGCGCTGGGCCACTCCAAAGCGATGTTGTTCGTCGATAATCACCAGCCCCAAATCTTTGTATTCGACAGATTCCTGGAACAGCGCGTGCGTGCCGATTACAATCTTTGTGCGGCCCGAACGTATGGAAATCAGTTTTTCTTTCTGCGCGGCGCCCTTGTCCCGGCCGGTCAATATTTCGCACACGACGCCGAACGCGTCGCACATAGGTTTTATCTTTGCAAAATGCTGTTGGGCAAGCGTATCCGTCGGCGCCATAATCGCCGTCTGCAATTTGCATTCCGCCGCGTTCAAAGCGGCCGCCAATGCAACCATTGTCTTGCCCGAACCGACGTCTCCCTGGACCAGGCGCAGCATGGGCTCGGCGCTTGCCATGTCGGCCTCTATTTCCTCTATCGCGCGGCTTTGCGCCGCGGTCAGTTTGAACGGCAAAGACGCGTATAATTTTTCACGAAGGGTCCCGTCGCCGGAAATAGAGCGGCCGACGATTCCGCGCTTTCGCCGTTCGCGCGTCTGAACAATCGCAACCTGGTGCGCGAACAATTCGGCGTACGCCAGCGCCGCGATGTTTTCATTCCCCGCCGCCAGGTCTTCGTTCGATTTCGGATAGTGAATTTTTTCAAGGGAATTAAAAAAATCATCTATGCTCTTTGCTCTTTGCTCTATGCTCTGATGCAATTTTGAAAAAATTGCATCTCTTGCGTTCGCCATGACGCGCTGCGTCAATCCTTCGCCAATCGGATATATCGCCTGGTATTCCGGGATTTTATGCCGGTCTTCGATTTTTTCGATAAAGTCCGGATGGGTAATGGACGCGCCGCGGCCGGAAAATTCCAATCGGCCGCTGATAATACGCCATTCGTTTACGGGCAGTTTTTCCAACCAATAATCCAGAAAATTCACATTGTAAAAATACACCTTTAATTCCGCGCCCATTTTGTCGCGGCAAAGTATCTGCGTCGGCGCCCGCTTGCCGGATTTGAAAACGCCGCCTTTTTTATGGCTGACAACCTGGACCGGAATGGTCAAGACTTCGCCGGGTTTTGCGTCCAGAACAGAGTCCTGAATCCCGCGCGGCTTTACATAATGCGGTTTATGCAGCAAGAAATCCAAAACCCGCCGTCCGCCCAGCAAATCGGAAAGGCGCGCGGCCAGCACCGGGCCGATGCCCTTTACAAACTGTAAATCAGTATTCAGCAAATCAAATAATTCTTTGGTCACAGGCCGATTATAAAGCGAAATATAAAAGTTGCAAACCGAATTTTTTAATGTATGATTTTTGCCATGGAAACGGAAAACATCAACTTTGCGCCGAAACAGCTGCCGACTAATCTAGAGGCCGAACAAGCGGTATTGGCTGCGGTTCTGATGAACAACCGCGCGTTGGAAAAATTCGGCGAATATTTGAAATCCGACCATTTCACCCACCCCGCGCACAAAGAAATATATAAACTGATGGACCGCCAGTTTGCCGCGGGATTTCCGGTCGACATCATCACGATTAAAAATTATCTGGAACAACAGGGCGTTCTGGAATCCGTCGGCGGAACGGACTATTTGGCACAGCTTGCGGGCGCCGGAACATCCGTCGTCAATGTCGAACAATACGCGCGCATAGTATACGACAATGCAATGCGGCGCGAGCTTATAGGCATCGGCCAGGGCATTACCGACAACGCGTTCGTCGAAGATTTGGACAAACCCGTATCGTCGCAAATCGAAGATGCGGAAAAGAAACTGTTCGACCTGTCGACCAGCGGCGCGTCCGTCGACAAGGGCGCGCAGACATTGGGCGAATCGCTTCGCGCCGCTTTGGAAGCCGCCGAAATAGCATACAAGGCCGACGGCAAACTATCGGGCCTGACCACCGGGTTCCGCGATTTGGACAAATCGGTCAGCGGCCTGCACAATTCCGATTTGATAATAATCGCCGGCCGTCCCGCGATGGGTAAAACAACCGTCGCGATTAACATGGCGTTCAGCGCGGCGAACGCAATCAAATCCGGCAATGCGAACAAGAATTACAAGGGCGCCGTGGTGTTCTTTTCTTTGGAAATGTCCGCGTCGCAATTGGCGGCGCGCGTTCTGTCGTCGCAATCGGAAATCCCGTCCAGCAGTATGAGAAACGGCAACCTGACCGATTCGGACTTTCTTAAAATGTCGCAGTATTCCGACGCGCTTTCGTCCGTGCCGCTGTTCTTTGACGACACGCCCGGCATGAGCGTTCCGATGATGCGCACTCGCGCGCGGCGCCTGGCGCGAAAACACGGGGGACTTGCGCTTATCGTAATCGACTATCTGCAATTGATGACGTCGCCCGGCGGACGGCGTAATGAAAACAGGGTCCAGGAACTTTCCGAAATCACGCGCGGATTGAAAATGCTGGCCAAAGAATTGGACGTGCCGGTCATCGCATTGTCGCAGTTGTCGCGTAACGTTGAATCCAAAGACCGTACGGACAAACGGCCGCAGCTTTCGGACCTTCGCGAATCCGGGTCTATCGAACAGGACGCCGACATTGTCATGTTCACGTATCGCGAAGAATATTATCTGCAGGGCCGCGACCCTATGGATAAAATCTCCGGCCGGTCGGATATGCAATTGCAGAAAGAACACGAAGATTGGAAGCGCCGTCTGGACCAATGCCGGGGCAAGGCCGAATTGATAATCGGCAAAAACCGTCATGGCAAACCGGACACTATAAGATTGGAATTCCACAGCGAATATTCATTGTTCAAAGACGACGATTCCGCATACGGTTCGTACAACGCGCCGCAAAGGAACAATTACGGTCCACCGCCTGCGGCACCAAATTCGGCGCCGATACCGGCGGACATTCCCGCCGGCCCGGCAATGGATGATATTCCGGACGATATGATGTAGGGGCGTGTGGAAACGCACCCTGGGGGTAGCTGGGTTCGCTTGCCCTTCGGGCTGCGCGGCATTCGTTAGCGCTTGAACTTCGCGTTGCTCGTTCTCGCTTACTCATTGTCGAACCAGAACGGCTTTCGCCGAACTGGATTCTCGCCAGACTCCCTGGCAAAAATAAAAACCGTCGTTTCGACGGTTTTGATTTTTGGCTGGGGTAGCTGGGCTCGAACCAGCGACATACGGATTAACAGTCCGGTGTTCTACCGACTGAACTATACCCCAACGGCGGGCCAATATTAACCCAGAATTTACCCGTTTGCAAGGATTTTGTTAAACATGCCAAACACACCACCTTTTAAGTGCTATGTAAAGTCTCTTCCATAATATCTTGACTTTTCTATTAAATCCCTATAAAATTACAAAAATTGTAAAATCGGAGCAAAAAATGCTAGTTAACTTCTCTGTTTCCAATTATAAATCTTTTAAAGATAAACAAACTCTTTCACTGGTAGCGAAAAAAGGCTCTGAACATGCTTTTGATACCGGGGTTCCTGTCGTTCCATCCCTACTGAACAGGGTTGTTATAGTTGGTCCTAATGCATCAGGGAAAAGTAATTTACTGAAAGCACTCGATAACATGGGCGACATTATTATCGAATCACACAGTGCCAAAATAGATGAAGAAATTCCAAATATTCATCCGTACTTATTAAAGAAAGGATTGGATAAAAAACCTTCGGAATTTGAAATTGTATTCATAATTAATGGCAATCTGTATCAGTACGGTTTTGCAACCACAAAAACAGAAATTATCGAAGAATGGTTGTTTGTAACCCAAAAGGGCAATAAAACTGTTGATACTTGGTTCATACGGAAAGAAGATAATAAAAAAGATAAATGGGAAGCAAACAAAAAGTTTATACCGGATTTTGATAAATCATGGTTCAAAGAAACTCGCAAAAATTCTTTGTTTCTTTCGGTTGCGGCAACCTTAAAAAATCAAAAAGAACTGTCTGAAATAGTGAAATATCTTTCCAAAGATATGCGGGTTTTGGATAGCCCCGAATTTCTTTCAGATTCGTACACTTGCAAACAATTCAGCAATGATAATTACAATAAAAGAATCCTTAATTTTATGGACTCGGCTGACGTTGGCATTAATGGTATGATAATCAACAAAAGGGAAGATAAAGAGCTTGATCCAAAATTTATGAAATTTTTAAAAGAGAACAATTTAAATCACGATTTCTTTACAAAAAAATCTATGCACAAATCGGAAGACGGAAAAATAATCACTCTTGATTTCGATAATACAGCATCAGATGGGACAAAAGTTTTATTTGCTTTGGCCGGCCCGTTGTGTGACGTTCTGGATAATGGAAAAGTATTGTTCATTGATGAAATGAATAAAAGTCTGCATTATAAAGAGCTGGAGTACATCGAAAGCTTGTTTACAGATAAAAATATAAACAGGAAAAATGCCCAATTAGTGTATACGACCCATGATACGACAGTTTGGGAAACCCACTCGCGTGAAGAACTTTATATAATAGAGAGGAAAAATGGATTTTCTTCTGAATTGTATTCGGTTCTGGAAAAAGAAAATAGGAACGACAAAATATCTCTCAGACGAAGATATGAAAAAGGTAGCTATGGCGGGTTGCCCAACATAGGAGATGTTTATGTCAGCAAAAAATAACAGAATACAGACCGATTTCACGCGCCCTGAAAACACATCAAAGGCAAAACCTGTTCTTCTGCTTCTAACAGAAGATAAAAAGTCTGGAAAATTTTACCTTGAAGATTTTTGCAAAGCTTACAAGCTTGGCGCAAAGATAATTCACGACGCTTCCACACCATTGGAAATAGCAGATAGAGCGGAAAAAGAAATCGACAATTATGATGAAATATATTGTGTTTTCGACAGAGATAAACATGAAAAATTCGACGATGCCGTACTGAAAATTAAAAGATTGCAAAAAGAAAACCGTACGCGCATAATAATAGAAGCCATTTATTCAAATATATCTTTTGAGTTGTGGTATATGCTGCATTTTAACTATACTACAAAGTCATATATCAGTCCAAACGAACTTGTGAAAGACCTAAAAAAAATAAAAGTGGATGTTAATTTGTTTAAAGCATACTCAAAAAACACCAAGGGTATTCACGCAAAAATAAAAGAACAAACTGATACAGCTATAAAAAATTCGAAAGCTTTGGTGGGATTTTGCAATTCGACAAAAATTGATAATCCAAAAACATTGGTACACAAATTAGTCATCCGTCTACGCGAGATATCAAACATGAATTAATACTAATCTGTACTTGCCCGCCATTTGGCGGGATTTTTGTTTCTAACCAGCATTTATCACACATCATGAACACACCACCATTTTTGCGCGGGTACCGCGTTTTGCGCATGCCCATAATGGACGCGGGCGGTGCGCCCGCATGGCCTGCGGTTTTTCCGCCCGAAAAAATAGACCAGATTCGCCAAACCGTCGGCCCGCGGCATTTTTCCGCCCAGATGATGTTGGAATATATATCCGAAGAAAAATCCCGCCTGGACCCCGACGCGATAAAATTTTATAACGGCGATTTGGATTTGCGCGCCGCAAAATTAAATTACTCCCCCCTTGGGGGGAGTCGGCGCGCCAGCGCCGGTGGGGGGATAAGCGAAGAGTTTTTTTGCCCCCCACCGAAAGACACTTTGTGTCTTTCGGCTCCCCCCGATGGGGGGAGCAATTTATCAATAACAGGCTATGCGGTCTATTGGGACCCATCTTCGGCGCGGCGCGGCGCGGACGGTTCCGTAATCGCGCTTGTCCTGCGCGATGATAAAACGCGGGCGGCTTTTATACACGACATAAAATATCTGGCGGCGGCCCCGGACGACCCGCATCCGTTTGCCACGCAATGCGACCAGGTTTTGGATTTCATGGCTGCCTTTGGATTGCGGCACATTGCAATCGAGGTCAATGGTATCGGCAACGCGTTACCTGAAATTTTACGGGGCGCGTCGATTGCGCGGGGCCAGCCATTGGTCATACGGAAAATTATAAACAGCGCGAAAAAGGAAACGCGCATACTGGACGCCATAGAACCGCTGTTGGGCACCGGACGATTATATGCGCATGAACGCGT
Organism: Alphaproteobacteria bacterium; assembly: GCA_009782315.1. Classification (GTDB taxonomy): domain Bacteria; phylum Pseudomonadota; class Alphaproteobacteria; order Rs-D84; family Rs-D84; genus WRKW01. Next base: position 39,957 of record WRJH01000001.1, on the reverse strand, counting down.
CTGCGAAACGGGTTTATTTGATGAAATGGCGGACTGGTCGCCCGCGGCGACGGTTAATCGCGACGACGGCCTGGACGCGGTTGCGGGCGCGCTCCGAATGACGCCGATTGCATTGCGCCCGCGCGGTGCCGCGCGAATGATTAATGCAAAAACGGAATTTAAAATTTAATCCCCCCGAATGGGGGAATATTTATAACGATGAAGACTGGTTATTGGTCAGGTAATATACCGTGCCGCCTATATTCAGCTTGACCCCGCCGGAACCGGTTGTCAGCAAATTGCCGTAATACACCGTTCCGCCGACATTCACCGCCAATGATTTTGCCGCGCTGGTATCTTTGATGGCGCGCAGGATAATACTTTGGCCTTTGCTGGTTTTCAACGTCTTGAACGCCTTGCAGTCGGTGGACGCCGCCGCGCCTGTTCCGCATCCGCTGGATTTTGTACCGGCCGCGCATGCCGTGCCAACAGAAGTGTTGTTATAATTCACATCATGTGCGGCCTTGTAAGAATCGGCACCCACGCATACGCATGCGCCATTAACACTTGCAACCCTGTATCCGGCGCTGCATTTTGTGAAACATGACGTCTGGGCGCTGGCGCTGGCATTGGTATTCTGATAGTTTGTCGGGCAACGATTGACACCGGTATTCGTACAACCCGCCGTAGTGCAAGTTGCGGATGTATTGCCCCAATAAACATTATGCTGATTGCTCCAATTCGCACTTGTTCCCGTCCCAGCAGGTATGGCGGCACAGGCAGCCTGGGCGGTGCTTACTCTCTTCCCAGCCGGACATATGGCATAGCAACTTTCTGGACCTGTGCCACTGGCACCAACATTTCCATAATCTTCTGAATTCGGCCCACAAGAACAGACAGGACCGGTACAACTTCCATCCCACGATTTACCTGTAGGATTCAACGAATTGTCAGCATTTATCAAAATCCCTTGCGCGGATGTAGTACCAAACCCTACTGCATGCCTTTTACTAAACATCGCGCCAGTTATTACACCAGCAGACGAAATACTACCAGCACCAGATCCAGCAGGCATAGGACCTTCGGCATTTCCAGACGCCACGCGCCTGCCACTTCCTACATCCCGTAGACAACTGGAAGATTTAGTTCTGTCACGTACATACCCAACAGGGTCAAAGCCATAATTTGAATTTGTAGTTGTACAATTTGTACATGACGTAACGGTCCCTCCTTCTGAATAAGTTATGCCGGTACACTCTGGACATAATGCACCCGATACATATCTTCCGGCTTTCGCTCTCATCGTCCCACTCGCAGTATCTGATGTGGTGTTCCAACTGCATGTCGATGTAGTACTGCTGTTACCAATACGCTTTGCTTCTGCAGAAACCGCAGTACATCCAATACTACTATCTACGGCAGTGCAACATCCATCTGGAATCTGTGTCTGATTACATTGATTACAATTGGTCCAGCCGCTGCCGGTATTGCGCGTCCAGTTGCTTGTTGCAGTCGGGCAAGTCCAACAACTGGTATTTGTATGACCGTTTGCCGCACCCATATACACCGCACCATTGCATTGGGTACAAGTTGCATTTGAAGCACCATTATTAGCTATAACATACCCGGAATTCGCAGTAACAGAATAAAAATTCCAAGTCCATGAACCCGTCGCATTGGAAAGCAGATTGGCAGTAACAGCAGTACAGCCGGCAATCGTTTTGGCGGGCGCGGTATAGCGACAAGTAGTATTCGCAGTGGCGCAGGTCGCCGGACTGGTTGTATATGTTCCGCCGGAAACCGTACTATGCGGGGCAGTCTGCGTCGTCGGCACAGTATTACAGTTTGTGCACGATGTATTAGTATGACCATCCGCACTTGCCATGAAGAGCCCCGTATCACAACACGTACACGTTGCGCTTGAAGTATTGTTGCTTGCTATAACATTCCCCTGTTTCGCCGTCACGGCATAAGTCGATGCGGGCCATGAAGAGCCAGAATACGACATTAAATTCGATGTAACGGTATGGCAACCGGTAATCGCCTTGGCGGGCGCCTGGTATCGACAGGCCGTATTCGCGGTGGCCGCGCTGGCCGGATTGGTTGTATATGTTCCGCCGGCCGGACTGGCACCGGTCAAAGTGTTACAAAGAGTACACGCCGCGCTACCCGTGGTCGATTTGAAACTTCCATTAGCACATGGAGTACAACTATGGTTATAAGTATTTGGCGTTCCGCCGGTATGGCCGGTATTGCAACTGGTTGAATAGGAACAAGCATTACTGGATACTGAAAGTCTGCAACTGGCATTGGATGTGGCGCATTCATTACACTTCGTCCATACAGCATATAGCGTTGTAGTCGTAGAGAATGTTCCGCTGGTGGTATATAATATGGTGAGAGAATCGGGTTTGTTACCCCAACCGGGCGTTGTACTTATAGGATTGACATTTACAAGGCTGCTGGATGGCGGAAGAATGCAAGGCAAATCTTTTGGGCACTTACAAACAATATCTTCTTCGCCGGAGCTTTTATCACAATGCGTGGTCGCAGGTGTATCACCGCTTCCTTTATTCTTGTTCAGTGTTACCGCGACCGTATCTTCCGTCCACCCGGCATATAACATGGTCGAAGCTGTCGGAAAACTTCCATCTGCAAGCGAAGTGGCCGAGGCATAAACAGTTCCGCCGTTTGAAGTATTGGTATGCCACTTTGATGATATCACTTTATATCCGGTCCGGGTAAGATTGTTCGGCGTTGGCAGGGTACAGGGAACGCCACGATAGCATGTATGCGTGGCGCTGGTCGTGCCGGTCGCGTTGGTTCCGCCAGTTGTTTCGGTACCATGCATGCCACCCATCACATTGCCGGTACCGCCGTTCTTGTTCAACGTAATCGTGACCGTGTTGCCAAGGCATATTATGCCGCAACTGGCACTGCCGGTGTTTGATGATGCCGCCGGTATAGAACCGCTTGTCGGCGATGCGTTTTGTTTCGTGGTGCCGGTCGGACAGCTGGCAGCAAGAACGCGGGAATACCCGCGGTTTCCCCGGTACGTCGCCGTTTGCGTGGTCCCGGTTCCAATAGCGACGGAATCATAACACCGCGGGCCCGTATAGCTTGCGTTTGCGGCGGTGACGCCGAAAACAGCCATTATAAAACCAACAAAAAGGAATTTTTTCATCATTACAGGCAACCCTACAATTGCACGACGGGCGGCGCCCGTCAGTTAAGACCATGGTTAATTATTGCCCAAAACGGCATGCCAGGTCAATAGTAAAATTGTAGGGGCGCAACATATTGCACCCATATGAGCTAATTGCTCCCCCCATCGGGGGGAGCCGAAAGACACAAAGTGTCTTTCGGTGGGGGGCAATAATATACATATGTATGTATCCCCCCACCGACGGCTTTGCCGTCGACTGCCCCCCAAGGGGGGAGTAATTGTAAAGTCGATATTGCGCCCATACAAAAAACCAACCAAACCCAAAGGAAATAAAACATGAATACCAAGCTTTTATCTTTATATAAACAATCAATGGCCGGACGCGACGCTTTTGCCCGCCGCTGGGCCGATTGCCGGCGCTATACCATACCAACGCCGGACGACCAGACGGCCGCACTGTTCGATTCAACCGCGGGCGACGCCGTCGACATGCTGGCCGCGAATATGTTCAGCCTGCTTACGCCGCCGGAATCTTTGTGGATATCGCTGGCCCGCGAAACTGAATTTTCGCCGGACCCGGACAATGCGACGGAATATCTGCGCAGACATCTGAACAATTCCAATTTTTATACGACCGTGCATCAATCCTATTTGGATTTGGCGACCGTCGGCACAGCGTGTCTGTTCTTTTCGGAAAATCCAATCGGCGCGAAAAGCGCTTTTTCTTTTACCGCAATTCCGATGAACGACGTATCCATACTGCGCGACGGCGCGGACAACATCACCGCGGTGTTTCATACCGCATCGATGCCCGCCGCGGAAATGATGGAAAAATATCCCGCCTGGACGCCGCCGGCGTCACTTCGTGATTCTATAAAACAAAACCCGGAAATGCCGCTGCGCCTGGTGCAATCCGTTGTGGCGGACGCCGAAGGCTATGCATTCACGGCATGGATAGATTGCGGCGGCGAATTGGAAAACAATATTGTGCAGACGGGCCGATTTGAAACCAATCCGTATATTATATTCCGCTGGTCCGCGGCGACGGGCGAAACTTATGGGCGCAGTCCGGTCATGCGCGCCCTGCCCGATATAAAGACCGCGAACAAGGTCGTAGAGCTGGTGTTGAAAAACGCGACCATCGCGGTGTCCGGAATCTGGCAGGCGGACGACGACGGCGTCATCAATCTGTCCAACATCAACCTTACCCCCGGCGCGATTATTCCAAAAGCCGTCGGGTCGTCCGGCCTGACGCCGCTGCGCAGCGGCGCGGATTTCGACGTGTCGCAACTGGTCCTGGGCGATTTGCGCGCACGGATTCGGCATGCGCTGCTTGCCGACCGTTTGTCGATTTTATCCGACAAGGAAATGACCGCGACGGAAATCATCGCGCGCAACACGGACATGATGCGCGTTTTGGGCGCGACATACGGTCGCCTTTTGTGCGAATTCATCCGGCCGATGGTGGAACGGGGCCTTGCCATATTGGCGCGGCGCGGCGCGATAGACCCGATTTCGCTGCATACCGACGCGCGGCTTTGCTATGTCGCGCCGATTGCACGCCTGGCCGCGGACGAACGCGTGACGCAGATTTTAACGTTCCTTTCTGCCGCATCCAGCGTGGGACTTGCCGCCAATATCGACAACACTGCGGTTATGAATTATCTGGGCACGGCATTGCATATTCCGGAAGAACTATTAGTCTAAAGTCGATAGTCTATAGACTTAAGACTATCGACTTCCGACTATTTGCGACTGAAAGGAGCAAAAATGAAAGACATCGAAAAATCATATACTCGCGCGTTCGGCACGGCGGACGGCGCGCGGGTTTTGGAACATATTCGCGAAATCACGGTTATGCGGTTTTTGGGCCCGGACGCAACGGACAATCAATTGCGTCATCTAGAGGGCCAGCGCGCATTAGTCCGCCAGATTGAAAATCTAATCGAACGCGGTAAAAAACCGTAGGGGCGCATATTTGCGCCCAACAAAAGGGCGCGAATACGCGCCCCTACAATACAAAGAGAAAAAACATGGTTGAAAAAATAAAACAGCTGGCCGCAAAACGGCACGCCGCGGCGCAAAGCCCGCAAAATGCTTTGTTGGACAGTCTGCGCAATTCGTGGTTCCTTATCATGTTCGTCGGCACGGCGGTATATTGGGTCGCAAAGCACGATTTGTCCATCGACGACGTTCAAAAAATAGAATCGCGCACGACCGCGCTGGAAAACCGCGCGGCGTCTTTGGAATCCGGCATCGCGCAATTGCAATTGAAACTGGACGTTATAAAGGAAGACCTGGCGCTTATCAAAACCGCGGTAATCAAATAATTAAAAATTCATTCCCAAAATCGGAATATATTTGAACAGGAACACTTTGATTTTTTTATCGTTGTAATGTCTTTGGATATCCAGAATCGGAATGAATCCGAACAGGCGGAAACTGATAATCCGCCGATAATGGCCGAATCCGAAATCATGACGTTTCATATCCCGAAATATCATCATCATTATGTTTTCCGGAATGTATTTCCGGATTGCGCGCGCGTTTCTGATATTGCTCATCGCGATTCTTGATTTTTTCACGAACGGCAAACCGCGCGACAACGCCAGCGCCGGATTGCGAAAACCGTCTTCGTTTTCGCGGGCGGAAATCAGTCCGCCGAATTCGCAGCCGTGGCGGCACAGCAACCCCGACATTCCGAATTCATATTCGATAACTATGTCGCTTTTGTTTTCGCGCGCCCTGATATTTTGTAAAAATTCCGCAAACCATTCTTCTTTTCCGACTCTTTTCGTCACGCCGATGAACCATGTTTGCAGATGCGCCGAAATATCGTGCCGGTTGACGTGATACATTCCGACGGCGTCGGCGTTTTTGGATTCCATTTCCTGCAACACGGGACCCAGCGGACGCAAAGGCCCGTACACGGAATCGTTCACAAAATAAATCCAATCGTATTTTTCCAGAATTTTGTTATCGGCCGCATACGCGTATCCGCGTTTGTACGAACCGAAATCGTATTCGCCGTGACGGCCGGATATTATATGGATAATATTCGGAATCGATTTTAATTTCGCCAATTCGTCGGCACACGTGTCGCAATCTGACACGAATATGATGTCGCCCAGTTCCGACAAAGCGCCCAGGTAAAAGGTCACCGAACTGTCGATTATACAGTCCTGGTCCCAGGATGCGAAAATGAACAAACGTTTTGACATGGCCCTACCATAGATTCATTGGCGACAATTTTCATCAGGCATCAATGCCTATGTATTGAAAATACGTAATGTTCAAGGATAGTTTATTTAAATGAAAAGTCAAAAGAAAAATCCCCGCAAAAGCGGGGATTTTCTTACATCTGCGAGATATACCCGGAAATTGTAATCACCGGATGCAGAACGTACATATCGTTCGTCTTTTTGCCGGTTGTTTTGGATTTGCCTTCGACAAAGCCGACGCAACCCGACAACAGGACGCCCGCAATGCAAAGCAACAGTACTTTTTTCATGGTTTACTCCTTTTTGCTACAAATGTAACATTGGGAATATTATCAAATTATCACTGAAAATCAAATGAAATTTTTGAACCAGCGGACGCGGAATCCGGATACGACGATAATGTCGAACCGCGCGTCGCCCGTATGGCGGTTTCGCAACAGATATGTTTCCGCAGCAAAGCGAAGCCGCCGACCCTGGGCGAACGTTACGGCACTGGCGCCCGCCGCCGCGGTTTCACGTTTTTTCACTTCGACGAAAATTATCAGATTTCCTTTGGCGGCGATTATATCGATTTCCGCCCGGCCCGTGTAACGCCCGGTGACATACCGTTGCTTTAATATGCGAAACCCGTGGAATCGCAAATACATGCGGGCGATGAATTCGGCAAAAAGACCGGCCGAATAATTCGTCATCACCAGCCAAGCAATCTGAATATATCGTTCTTCATGGTCAGCGCGAACAATAATATCAAAAATACCCAGCCGCCGATGAATATGTATTCGACGATGCGGCCCTGGATTTTTTTGCGCGTTATCCCTTCGGCCAAAAGCAGAATCAGCGTCCCGCCGTCAAGAACCGGCAACGGCAAAAGGTTCAGCACGGCAAAATTAACGGAAAGCAGCGCGACCAGCGAAAACAGCGCCATAATTCCGGCCGACAGCGCCTTGCCCGACATCTGGGCGATTAATATGAAACTGCCCAGCTGTTTGGACGAACGCTCACCGGTTATGATTTGCGAAATCACCGTGACGATTGTTTTGGATTGCACCCAAACTTCGCGCGCGCCCGAATACATCGCGCCGAAAATGTTCTTTTTTTGAACAAAGGTTTTCGACCCGTCCGCGACCAGCCCCCAGCGTTCCGCCGGCGACAATTTCGTCACGACCGACAATTCGCCGCGCAGCAATACAACCTCTGCGTCGCGATTGGACGCCAGTTCTTTGGCCAGAATAATATCGCCCCAGTTTGAAATTTTCGTCCCGTCTATGCGCGCGACGGTGTCGCCCGCGCGCACGCCGGCATTGTACGCGATGGAATCCCGTATCACCTGGCCCACAACTGGCATCTGCACGGTTCGCGGAAAAGCTGCGAAAAACGATGTGTAAATCGCAAAGGCCAACGCAAAATTCATGGCGACGCCGCCGACGCATATCAGAATCCTTTGCCATAATTTTGCGGAAAGATAATGCCCTTTTTTCTTTTTTGGGGACAGCTTGTCGTAATTTTTCCGATTGAAAATATCTTCGTTCCCGTACAGCGAGACATATCCGCCCAGCGGCACGGCGGAAATTTTCCAAACCGTTCCGCGCTTGTCCGTCCATTTCACAATCGCCGGCCCGAATCCGATTGAAAAAGTATTGACCGTAACGCGCGCATACCGCGCCGCCCAGTAATGGCCAAATTCGTGAACCAGAACGGCCAGACCCAAAACGACAAGAAATCCGATTATTGATAGTAATATTGATAACATTTTCTCTTCCTTTTTATTACGCCATCGCCAGCCATGTTATCGGCAGAACGAAAATCCAGCCGTCGAACCTGTCCAGAATTCCGCCGTGACCGGGCAGCGCGCCGCCAAAATCCTTGACCCCCAGTTTTCGTTTCAGCCAGCTGGCGGTCAGATCGCCGTACTGTGAAAGCAATGCCACGGCGATTCCTATCCACATCAGTTGCGGCATGAATATCCCGGCGCCGATAATCCCGTACAAAACGGCCGCGCCGCATCCGCATATTATTCCGGCAATCTGCCCGGACCATGTTTTGTTCGGCGAAATCTTTTCCCACAGTTTCGTGGTGCCCAACCATTTTCCGAAAAACCATGCGCCCGTGTCCGCGGCGGATATAATCAACAACAACAGAAACATAATCCACGGCTTTGACCCGACCGCATGCGCGGAAAAAGCGATGAATATGACGGCGGGCACGATGATTATCGAATAGTTGGTCCACAGTTGGTTTATCTTTTGCGCATCTTTTTCCTTTGCTATGCGCCGGCGCACGCCGACGGCCAGTTCAATGGCCATCCCAAAAACGATTAGAACCGCCAGCCATCGCACCGCCGGAATGGAATAATATTCCAACGCCGCGGCAAAGATTGCGACGATTGCTATTCCCGCGCCAACCAATATTCTTTTTACGATATTTTTCATTCTGATTTTTCCCCGCTGTAATTTTTTTCGCACCCTCCGCCGAAACGTCTGTTGCGGCGTGCGAATTCGTCCAATGTCTTTTGCCATAATTTTTCGCTATTCACATATTCCGGCCATTGTTCCGGTGTGAAAAATAATTCCGCATACGCCAGCTTCCATAACATGAAATTCGATATGCGCTGTTCGTTGCTGGTGCGCACCATCATGTCGACGGGCAGAATGTCGCCGGTGTCCATGAATGTTTCAAAAGTATTTATATCCAATTCCGCAGACGGAATTCCGGATTCTATGGCGGCGGCGGCGGCGCGGACGATTTCGTCATGCCCGCCGAAATCCAGCGCAAACACAACGGTTCCACGGGTATTTTCGTCCGTTTCCTTTTCCAATCTTTCGATTTTTGAAAGCAACGCGCTTGATACCCGGTCGCGCCTTCCGATTACTTTGAACCGAACGTTTTTCTTTTTCGCGTCCTTGCAATTCCGGTCCAGAACCTCTTCGAAAAGCTTCATCAGAAAATCAACCTCTTCCTTTGACCGGGTCCAATTTTCCGTGGAAAAGATAAAATACGTCAAAGTGGTCGCGCCGCGCGCAAAGAACCAATCGACCATTTTGGAAATATCGCCGCCCGCCGCGCGGCTGTGCCCCTGTATTGCCGGCAGCCCCCGTTTTTTTGCCCAAGTGCGGTTGCCGTCGCAAATGAATGCGATATGATTTGGGGTGGCTGGTGGCTGGTGGCTGGTGGCTAGCGATTTCTTTCTTAAAAATCCAAACATTATCTATGCTCTATTATCTATGCTCTGTCTGTTTGACGCCTTGCGTCAAACAGACATTATATCTTGTTCTTTTTGTTTCGCGGCGGCGTCGATGTCAGATCCCTTTGCATCGAACACTTTCTGCAAATCTTCGCCAAATCTTTTCTGGTCGTCTTCGGAAATCTCTTTGTCGGATTCGGCCTTTTTGATTTTGTTCATCAAATCCTGACGAACATTGCGCAGCGCGATGTGCGCGTCTTCTGCGTATTTCTTTGCAACCTTTACCAAATCGCGGCGGCGTTCTTCGGTAAGCGGCGGCATGTTAAGGCGTATGACGCCGCCCGCGGTCATGGGGTTCAGTCCCAATCCGGAATCGCGTATGGCTTTTTCGACGGATGCGACGTTGGACGCGTCCCAAACGGATACGGATATAACCTGGGCTTCGGGTGTTGATACCGTCGCGATTTGGTTCAGCGGCATGTCCGCGCCGTATACTTCGACGTGCACGCCGTCAAGCAGGGTTACCGAAGCGCGTCCGGTGCGCAAACCGGCGAATTCTTTTTTCAAGACTTCGATTGTTGCATTGCCTTTTTGTTCCGCTTCGGCTTTTAATAAAGCGTAATCCATTACGACTCCTTTCTTTTTTTGACTTGGGGATAATACTCTACGCCGATATAAAAATCAATTATAAAATCCGCCGGTCGGCGGATAAAAATGGGGCGAGTAACCGGATTTGAACCGGCGACATCCAGTACCACAAACTGGCGCTCTAACCAACTGAGCTATACCCGCCATACATAAAAACCTAACCTACCGGCCCGCCTTCGCACTTTGTGCTTCGGTGGGCACTCCTTCGCCTATCACTGCTCGTCATTTCGTGTGGCGAAGCCACCCGAAGCCTCGCAGAGGCGAAGGGTGGTGGAGCCAATCGGATTCGAACCGACGACCTCTTGCATGCCATGCAAGCGCTCTACCAACTGAGCTATGACCCCATACAAAACCCGTGCATTTTATATCCCAGGCATTAAAAAGTCAAGTACTGGGTTACTTGCCTATCATATTTCTGTAGCCACTTGCATCCTTGCGACGCGGATATATGGTTTTTTGCTTATAACGCAAAAAACCTAATCCTTATGCGCTCGGATTCAAACAAAATCAATACACCGGATAGTCGCGCGGAAAACCCGCATTAGGATGGTCCAAGTCGGATTTGATGCCGCACGCGGCCGCGGCCAGCGCCGCGCATAAAACAAAAATCAAATATAAATTTCTCATAAATTATCCCTTTTTGGTAAAAAATTATTAGAATGGGTCAGATACTGCGTATTGCGAAGTTTTTGGCGACGGAGTGTACGTGTGGTACATGACCGAGCCAAAAACGAGCAAACGTAAAGTAGATGGCCCGTTATAATAATTTTTTGGCGTCCCCAGGAGGAATCGAACCCACATCTGAGTCTTAGGAGGACCCCGTTCTATCCAATTGAACTATGGGGACGACCAGGGTATTTTACATGAATACAGATAAATTGCAAATAAAAGACCCCCGCCGAAACGGCGGGGGGGCTCCCTTCCTTCCCTGTTACGGGAAACTGGTTTGTCGCGCCGGTGCGCAAAGCGCACAGGCGGATTACGCGGCCATTGCGACTTTTTCAGAAAACGCGCCGGACGCTTCGTCCATAACCTTTTTGGCTTCGGCGAAAACCATTTCTTTCACCTTTGCCGCCAGGTCCGCGGTTTCAAGGCCTTCCGCCGCAACCGAAAAATCGTCGCTGCGGATTTGCAAAGAAACGTATGCACCGGTCAAGCTGGCGCGCGACAAATCTTCGATTGTGCGTGGGCTGTTGCCCGCGCCGATGTGAAGTTCGTCCGCCAGCGACACAATCTGACGGTCTGCATTGACCCAGACTGTGGTGCAAAGGACTTTGTCCAGCGCCGCCATGATTTCTTTCAACTCTTTCGCCATTCCTTCCTCCATTTTTATTTATGATTTCGGATTTATGAATTCTGATTTAAGTTTTCTTTGTATAGACCGCGTCCATACGAAACCAAATCAGAAATCAGAATTCATAAATCCGAAATCGTTGTTTTTCTGCATATTCCGCAGATTTCTGCGTGTTTTGCAAATTCTTTACCTGTCTATACACACAGCTTAGTAAAAAAACGAATCGGCCGTCAAGTAAAAAATACATTTTATTTTAATTTTATTTACTATTATTCATTTATATCCATTCAAACCATAAAATCCCATAAAATAATTATACATTGTCATTGACAACCATGCTTTACTGCGCTATAAATAGGACAACGAATCGGAAAAAGGGGCTGTAATGCCATTATTTCTCTCCACTTATGAAAATCGCCTGGATACCAAGGGTCGAATTTCCATTCCGGCCCCATTCCGTTCGTCTGTAAATTCCGAAAATTTTGCCGGAATCGTTTTATACCGCTCTTTTACGAACGGCTGTATAGAGGGTTTGTCGATGTCGCGCATGGAAAAGATGGCCCAGGCCACGGACCAGATGGGCGTGTTCGACGCCGAACTGGACGATTTGTCCGCCATGCTGTTCGCGGACGCGCGCCCTTTGCAATTCGACGTCACCGGCCGCGTGGTTATACCGGCCGATTTGCTGGAACATGCAGGGATACGGGATGCGGCGATATTCGTCGGCCGCGGCAATTCATTTCAAATCTGGGAACCGGCGGCATTCAAAGCGGCCCAGGAAAAGTCGCTGGCCGCATTGCGGAAAAGTCGGCCGAATTTGAAATTGGAAAACAAGTAAACCGCCGCATGGCGGATTTTTTATATCCCCCCACAAAGTTATTCGGTTGACAAAAGCCCTAAAAAGCGCTTCTATCACACCGAAAATCAAAAACAACAATAACAGGATTATCCATGATAAAAAAATACATAGTTTTCGACGGCCATATTCATGCCCGCGAACCGGGAACACCGGAATTCTTGAAATCCATGCCGACATACGGCCTGTATTCCGGCGGCGTTTACATGATGAATTTTCCGAATCCTTTGGAACTTTACGATGTTAATGCGGACGTTAAATTCTGCCATGAATACGCCGCCAGCATACACGGCGCGGCGGCGGGTGTCGGCAACTATGAACATATCGCGCTGATTATGCCGGTGTTGAACAACCAAATGACCGCGAAAAGTCTGGAATCTTTTATAACGCTTGCACAAAAGCAAAATCTTCCGCTGGCCGGATTCAAACTGTTCACCCAGGGTCAAAGCACGAATTCCGGATACGCCCCGGATATAAAGCACGCGCAAACGCTTATCGACGTGGTCCAGGCCGCAAACCTGCCGCTGGCGCTGCACATGGAAGACCCGGACGAGGCCGACACGTCGAAAAAAGAAGAATCCGCGTTCAGGCGCGTTCTGCCACAGTTCATTGAAAAAGATGGAAAGCAACGCAATATGAAAATATCCGTCGAACATATTTCCACGGAATACGGGTTAAGGGAATGTTTCAACCACGGCCTGTGGTGCACCATAACGCCGCATCATCTGGCTTTCAGCCAGGAACAGTTGGGCATAGATTTGCCGGCGACCGCCGAAGCGATGCTGACGAAATTATGGCCGTATTATTTTTGCAAACCGATTATCCAAACGGAAAAGAATCGGGCGGCTTTGCTTAAATTCTGGATGGACTGCAAATATTCGCGTATGATGCTGGGCAGCGACAGCGCCCCGCACCAAGTGGAAAAGAAACGGACCGCGTCGCCGGCCGCCGGGATATTTATGGGCGACATCCGCAGGGCGTACCAGTACGCGGCGGGGCAAGAGGTTTATCACCAGATAATGGAATATTCCATGCATGCCGCGAATTTTTACGGTTTGGATTTCGATGCGCTTTCGTCGGCAAAATTCATCCCGGAAAAAGACGACGGCGACGCGCCGGTCGTTATGAACGTCCGAAGGCTTGCGGAACAACAGTTTGGGAAAACGATGTAAAAAAATCGTCATTGCGAGGAGCGTTTGTCTGACGCGCAGCGTCTGCAAACGCGACGCGGCAATCCAGTAAATAGAATGCGCCCGCTTTGCGGGCGCTCTTTATAGGACTGGATTGCTTCGTCAAAAAAACACGGCCGTTACCGGCCGTGATTTTTCTTCCTCGCAATGACGATATTTCGGCGATTCTATATCGCCAGCATCTGCTGTTCGCCGCCCGCATTCTCTGCCGCGATGCGTTCGGCCTGCTCTTCCTCTTTCGCGATTTCGCGCACGCGTCTGACGTACGCGCCGGTGCCGACGGGTATCAAACGACCCACCATCAGGTTTTCGTTGATTCCGATCAGTTTGTCGGTCTGTCCGCCGATGGCGGCATCCACCAGGACTTTCGTGGTCTGTTGGAACGACGCGTTGGATATAAAGGAACGCGATGTCAGGGACGCGCGGGTCAGACCCACCAATATCCGCGACGCTTCGGCCGGCCGGCCGCCGTCTTTCACGACGCGGTCGTTTTCTTCTTCGAACACGACGCGGTCGACAACGTTGCCGGTCAAGAAAGCGGTGTCGCCCGGATTCACGACTTCGACTCTTCTCGTCATTTCGCGTATCAGGATTTCGACGTGCTTGTTATTGATGGTCACGCCCTGCAAGCGGTAAACCTGTTGGATTTGTTCCACCATAAACTGTGCCAGCGCTTTCTGTCCCAGTATGCGCAGGATGTCCTGCGGCACCGGGTCGCCGTCGACAATCAGGTCGGCTTTCTTTACATGATCGCCCGCGCGCACCATCAGGTTGACGCCCTTTGCAATCACATATTCGACGGGCGCGGTGCCGTCTTCGGGCAATATGCGCACAAGGATTTTCGCCTTGCCTTCGTCGACGATTTCGATTTCGCCGTCGACTTCAGCCAATATCGCGGGGGTCGCGCTGCGCCGCACTTCCAAAAGGTCGTTGACGCGGGGCAGGCCGCCCGTAATGTCGGACGTCTTTTTGGTTTCGACCGGTATGCGCACCAGAACGTCGCCGGCATTGACGGATTGCCCGTCGGCGACGGCCAGAACCGCGTACATAGGCAGCAGATATTCCGCAATCTTTTTTCCGCCCATCGAAATAACTTCGCCGTTTTCATTGACCAGCATGATGGCGGGTGACAAAGCTTTCTTTGTCGCGGATTTCCAATTGGTGACTTTACGCGTGGCGATTCCGGTCGTGGTGTCCATATCTTCGGAATACGAAACGTTTTCAATCAGGTCGCGGAAGCGCACCTGTCCGGATTTTTCCGCAATGATTGTGTTGGAATACGGGTCCCATTCGGCCAGTTTGGCACCGGCGGCGACTTCCGCGCCGTCTTTGACCAACAGCATGGATGCATAGGGCAGTCTTTGGCTGGACTGTTCCTTGCCCTTTTTATCAACGACGACTATTTTCGCGTTGCGCGATAAAACGACCGTTCTGCCCGCGCTGTTTTCAATCGTATGCGCGCCGTCCAGACGAACTGTTCCGGCAACCGGCGTTTCGATAAAGTGGGCCGCCGCGGCGCCGCCCGCCGCAATTCCGCCGATGTGGAAAGTGCGTAAGGTAAGCTGTGTTCCAGGTTCGCCGATCGCCTGTCCCGCTATGACGCCGACGGCTTCGCCGACGTGGACCAATGCGGACCGCGACAAATCCATGCCGTAACATTTCGCGCACAGGCCGTCGGACTGGCACGTAAGGACGCTGCGGATATCCGCGGACGGCACGCCGACCGTGTCGATTTCTTTCGACAGCGCCTTTGTCACGATTTCATTCGCAGGGACGATTACCTTGCCCGATATCGGGTGCACGATATCGCGCGCCGCGGTGCGGCCCAATATCACATTGCCCAGCGACACGGACAGAACGGACCCGTTGTAAATCGGCGTGGCGGTGACGAATTCGGACGTTCCGCAGTCATGTTCGGTTATGACGGTGTTGTGCGCCAGCGATACCAAACGGCGGGTCAGATATCCCGCTTCGGCTGTTTTCAGCGCGGTGTCGGCAAGACCCTTGCGCGCGCCGTGCGTCGATGTGAAATATTCCGCCATGGACAGACCTTCTTTGAAATTCGATATAATCGGAACTTCGATCAGGTCGCCGGACGGCTTTTGCATAACGCCGCGCATTCCGGCCAGCTGTTGTATCTGGGTTTTCGAACCGCGCGCGCCGGAATCGGCCATCATGATGATGGAATTCCAGTATATGCCGTTCAGTTTGCGCATGTTTGAAAACGCCAAATCGCCCAGCTTGTTCGTGACGCGCTGCCACATGTCGATAAGTTTGTTATAGCGTTCGCCATGAGAGATAAGGCCGTTCTGATATTGGTTTTCGATTTCTTCGGCGTGTTTTCCGGCGTCCGCAATCATCTGCTGCTTTTCTTCCGGAATGACCATGTCGTCGAATCCGATAGAGATACCGGAACGCGCGGCCTGTTCGAATCCGATGTTTTTCAAACTGTCGGCCAGAACAATCATATCCTTGTCGCCGCACTGTTCGTACACCGCTTCCATCAGCTGTCCGATCTGGTCTTTGTTCATCGGCTTGTTCACCAGGTCGAACGACACGCCCGGTTTTTTCGGCAAAAGTTCGCCCAGCATCATTCGGCCCGCGGTGGTCTGGACGGTAACTGTGCCGTCGGCGCCAGTATAGCGCGCGATTATCGGAGTGTGCAGTTTGATGGCTTTGTTATGCAGCGCCAACTTGATTTCGTCCATGTTTGCGAAACGCGGCGACGCGTCGCTGTGCTCGCCTTCGACCAGCGACAGGTAATACACGCCCAACACCATGTCCTGGGACGGCACGATTACCGGCTTGCCCGACGCGGGCGACAGAACGTTGTTGGACGACAGCATCAGGGTGCGCGCTTCCAGTTGCGCTTCCAATGAAATCGGCACGTGCACGGACATCTGGTCGCCGTCAAAGTCGGCGTTGAATCCGGAACACACCAGCGGGTGCAGGCGGATCGCCTTGCCTTCGACCAGCACGGGTTCGAACGCCAGAACGGACAGACGGTGCAAAGTCGGCGCGCGGTTAAGCAGCACCGGGTGCTGGTGCACCACTTCGCCCAGAATGTCCCATACGATTTCTTCTCCCGCATCAACCATTTTGCGCGCGGTCTTCAAAGTGTTGGCGTAATCGCCGGCCATCAGCCGCGCGAACACGAACGGTTTGAACAGCTCCAGCGCCATCATTTTCGGTAACCCGACCTGGTGCAGTTTCAGCGTCGGCCCGGACACGATGACGGAACGGCCGGAATAGTCCACGCGCTTGCCCAAAAGGTTCTGGCGGAAGCGCCCCGTTTTTCCAATCAAAGAATCGGACAGCGATTTCAGCGGGTGACGGTTTTGCGAAACCAGCGGGCGCGCTTTGTGCCCGTTGTCGAACAGCGCGTCGACCGCTTCCTGCAGCATTCTTTTTTCATTGCGGATGATGATTTCCGGCGCATGCAGGTCGATAAGTTTTTTCAGACGGTTGTTGCGGATTATGACGCGGCGGTACAAATCGTTCAAATCCGAAGCCGCGACGTGACCCGCGTCCAGTGTGACCAGGGGACGCATATCCGGCGGGATTACCGGCAATACGTCGGGCAGCATCCACGCCGGTTCGGTTTTAGAATCCATGAATGATTCGACCAGTTTCAGATGTTTGACGATTCCCTTGCGCTTTGTTTCGGATTTGGTTTCGGCAAGTTCGGCGCGCAAGCGCGTGCGTTCGTCGCCCATGTCCATTATGGCTATGACTTCGCGCACGCCTTCGGCGCCGATTCCGACGCGGAACGCGTCTTCGCCGTATTCTTCCAGCGCGGCCTGGTATTCGTCTTCGCTGATGACATCAAACAGTTTAAGGTTGGTCAAACCCGGTTCCGTGACGATGTACGCGTCGTAATAAACAACCTGTTCCAATTTTTTCTGGGGCATGTTGTTCAGCAGGGTCGCAATCTTTCCTTCGCGCAGGAACCATGTGTGCGACACAGGGGTCGCAAGTTTGATGTGGCCCATGCGTTCGCGGCGGACGGCGGACGCGCCGACTTCGACGCTGCACCGTTCACAGACGACGCCGCGGAATTTAATGCGTTTGTATTTTCCGCACGCGCATTCATAGTCTTTCGACGGTCCGAATATAACCTGGCAGAACAATCCGTCCGATTCCGGTTTCATGGAATGGTAATTGATTGTCTCCGGCTTTTTGACTTCGCCGTGCGACCAGGACATGATTTCTTCCGGGGACGCTATTTTGATTTGCAGCGCGTCGAATTGTTCCCTGGTTTCGATTTGTCCAAAAATCTTTTGCAGCATATTCATGTTTCGCTCCTTAATCTATTTTCTTTGGCGTCATGGCCAGGCCAAGACCGCGCAGTTCGCGCATAAAGACGTTGAACGCTTCGGGCGTTCCGGTCTGTATGTCGGTGGAACCGTAAATCACGGCTTCGTACATTTTGTTGCGGCCGATGATGTCGTCGGACTTGACGGTCAGCATTTCTTTCAAAAGATGCGCCGCGCCGTGCGCTTCCAGCGCCCAGACTTCCATTTCGCCGAAACGCTGTCCGCCGTTGTGCGCCTTTCCGGACAGCGGCTGCTGGGTGACCAGCGCGTAATTGCCGATGCTGCGCGCGTGGATTTTTTCATCCACGAAATGGTGCAGCTTCATCATGTGCATGATTCCGACCGTAACGGGACGCGCGAACTGCTCGCCCGTCATTCCGTCAATCAAAGTCACTTGGCCCGTTTCGGGCAGCTTTGCCAGTTTCAGCATTTTTTTGATGTCGTCCGGCATGGCCCCGTCGAATGTGGGCGTCGCCATCGGAACGCCGTCGCGCACCAGGTTCGCGGCCGCGCGGACGTCGGTGTCGGTCATTTTTTCAAGAGCCCCCGCAACGTCCTTGCCGTATATCTTGCCCATGATACCCCGCAAATCGTCGGTGACGGCGCGCTTGTTCTTGATTTCGTCCAGAACTTCGCCGATTTGCAGACCCAATCCGCGCGCGGCGGCGCCCATGTGGACTTCCAGAATCTGGCCGACGTTCATACGGCTTGGCACACCCAGCGGGTTCAACACGATATCGACGGGCGTTCCGTCTTCGGTGTGCGGCATGTCTTCGATTGGAACAACCCTGGACACGATGCCTTTGTTTCCATGGCGGCCGGCCATCTTGTCGCCCGGCTGCAGTTTCATCTTGTGGGCGATGTATACTTTGACTTCTTTCAAAACGCCGGCGTTCAAAGAATTGCTTTCGCGGACTTTCGCGGTTTCATGTTCCGCTTTGTCGGCCAGTTCTTTGATGACGAATACATGCGCGTCGCGCAGTTCTTCGAACTTTTCCTGGGTATCCGCGCTTTTGAAGGTCATCTTTTTCACGTCCGCGGGCCGGATTGCTTCGGCGATTTCTTCGGAAAGTTTTTTCCCGATGAACGGTTTCGCGCTGCCCGTGCCGCTGGATATGATTTGTCCCGCGGCCAGTTGGAACACCTGGTCCGCGAATCCGCGTTCCATGATTGCGGTCTTTTCTTCGCGGTTTTTATTGATGGCTTCGATTTTTTGCAGTTCGATTAATTGCGTGCGTTCGTCTTTCTTGACGCCGTGGCGGGTCAGGACGTTCACGCCGATAACGATTCCCTCTTCGTTCGGCCCGACGCGAAGCGACGTGTCTTTGACGGACAAAGCCTTTTCGCCGAATATGTTGCGCAAAAGGGATTCTTCCGGCGTCAGCAAAGTTTCGGATTTCGGGCTTACGCGGCCGACCAGGATGTCGCCCTGTTTCACATGCGCGCCGATATAAATGATTCCGGATTCGTCCAGGTTTTTCAAAGCCTCTTCGCCGACGTTCGGAATGTCGCGCGTGAACGATTCCTGGCCCAGCTGGGTGTCGCGCGCCTTGAATTCCTTTTCGACGATTTTAATGCTTGTGAAAACGTCGTCGCGGGAAATGCGTTCGGATATGACGATGGAATCTTCGTAATTGTATCCGCGCCACGGGGCGAACGCCACCATGACGTTTTTACCCAGCGCCATTTCGCCGTAACTGGTGGACGCGCCGTCGGCGATTATGTCGCCGGCCGCGACGCGGTCGCCGACTTTGACCAGCGGTTTTTGGTGAATCAGAGTTTCCGAATTCGAACGTCCGAATTTTTCCAAATCGTACACGTCGACGCCGGACACGACATTGCGGGAATTCACGCGTTTCAAAACTATGCGGTTTGCGTCGACGGATTCGACGATGCCGCTGTGTTTTGCGATTTTAACGCTGCGGCTGTCGCGCGCGACTTCGCGTTCGATTCCGGTGCCGACCAGCGGCGCGTCGGATTTAAGCAAAGGCACGCCCTGGCGCTGCATATTGGAACCCATCAGCGCGCGGTTCGCGTCGTCGTTTTCGACGAACGGTATCATGGCGGTCGCGATGGACACAATCTGGCGCGGCGCGACGTCAATCAGCGTAACCTCTTCGCGCGGTATCATCGTGAATTCGCCGTCTACGCGCGCGGTCACCATTTCTTCGGCAAGCGTTCCGGCCGCGGTGGTCGGGGTATTTCCCTGGGCGATTTTGTGCCCGATTTCTTCGTCCGCGGTCAGATATACCATGCTGTCGGTAATCTTGCTGTTTTTCACGGTATAATACGGCGTTTCGATAAATCCGTACGGATTGACGCGCGCATAGGACGACAAGTGGTTAATCAAACCAATATTCGGACCTTCCGGAGTATGCACCGGGCACAGGCGTCCGTAATGCGTCGGATGAACGTCGCGAACATCGATTCCGGCGCGGTCGCGGTTTAATCCGCCCGGACCCAATGCGGAAATCAGGCGCTTGTGTTCCAGTTCGGCCAACGGATTCCACGCGTCCATAAACTGGGACAGCGGCGATGTTCCAAAGAATTCGGAAATCAGCGCCATCATCGGTTTCGCGTTGATTGTGTCCTGGGGCTTCATGTTGACGATGTTCGGACTGGACAGATTTTCACGGACAAGGCGTTCGATGCGCAAAAGACCGATGCGGAACTGTTGTTCCAGCAATTCGCCCACAACGCGCACGCGGCGGTTCGACAGATTGTCTATATCGTCGACGCTGTCTTTGTGGTCGATTATATTGACCAATGTCTTTAATGTTTCGACGACGTCCTGCTTTGTCAGAACGCGTTCGTCTTCGGGGCGTTTTCCGGATTCCATTTTAAGACGTTTGTTCATCTTGAAACGGCCGACCGCGGACAGGTCGTAATAAGTTGAATCGAACCCCTGGTGCATGAACAGGTTCGCGGCCGCCTCTACGGTCGGGCGTTCGCCCGGGCGGATGACGTTGTACACTTCGATTAAAGCTTCGTCGCGGGTCGCAGTCTTGTCGGACACCAGGGTATTGCGGATATGCGCGCCGTACGCCATGTTGTCGATGGAAATAATCGAAATATTTTTGACGCCCAGTTTTTCGAAATCGGCCAGAACTTCTTCGGTGATTTCGGTGCCGGCCGGGAACAATATTTCTTCGCCCTGCATGATTGGGTCGAACAGATATTCCGCAACCATCTGTTCCGGAATGATTCCGAAAGTTTTGGACTGCGCGGAAATCTTTTCGATTTTTTTCGCGGTTAAACGGTCGCCTTTGGCCAGCATGACTTTTTTCGTCTTCGGGTCCAGCATGTCGTAATTCAAACGATATGTTCCCAAATCTTTATAGGACGCGATTTCGCCAATCCAGACTTTTCCGTCGAAAGCGAACGGGATTTTTTTATAGAAAGCGCCCAGGATTTCGGCGTCGGTCATACCCGCGACGTTGGCGCGCCGCATGTCGGCGACCCATTTCTTTTCGTCGGCGGCGGACGGCAGACAGCGCAGGAACGTTGTGGCCGGGATTTTGCGGCGGCGGTCGATGCGGACGAATATGATTCCCTTTGATTCTTCGAAATCAATCCAGCTGCCGCGTTCCGGAATAATGCGCGCGGTGTGGGTCGTTGGGTTTCCGGCGATTTTGGATTCTTTCGTATGGCCGAACACGACGCCCTGGGCGCGGTGCATTTGGGAAACCACGACGCGTTCGACGCCGGACGCTATGAAAGTTCCGCGTTCGGTCATCAGCGGAATGTCGCCCATGAATATTTCCTGTTCCTTTATATCGCGCAAAGTTTTCTTGCCGGAATCCTGCGCGACGTCCCACAGAACCAGGCGCAGTTTCAGTTTCAGGCGCGCGCCGTACGTCATGTTGCGCAGCACGCATTCCTTTACGTTATACTGGGGGTTGTCCAGAGTGTATTCCACGAATTCCAAATCGGCGACGCCGGCGTAATCTTTGATTGGGAACATGGACTTGAACACGTTCTGAAGTCCCATGTTTTTGCGCAGACTTGGCTCCACGTCCGCCTGCAGGAAATCGCGGTACGAATCGTATTGTATTTCGACCAGGTCGGGCAGCGGCGTCTGCAAAAAGCTTTTGCCAAAAGATTTGCGAAGTTTCTGAATGATTGCCATGTTCGTTCTCCGTATTCCAAATTATCCGTCGGTGTTTTTCACAAACTTTTTATAAACAATCTTTGCGACCACCGTTATCTGCAAAAACCATTTTTATCTTTTATTTTGACTGTTGCCTCTTTAACAAGCCAATAATCAAAACGTCATAACACGACAAAACCCCGTCTGGCGGGCGGGTGTTACAATCGGTTATATTTTTTATTCGTTTTTTTCAATTAAGCGGGCCGGTAGGTTGAGGTTAGTCTAAAAGTCGCCAGTCGAAAGTCGACAAGATTTAATTTCTTTCGACTTTCGACTTTCGACTATTTACTTCACTTCAACCTTCGCGCCTGCTTCTTCCAATTTCTTTTTCAAGGTTTCTGCCTCTTCTTTGGACACGCCTTCTTTCACAGCTTTCGGCGCGGATTCGACGAACGCTTTCGCTTCGCCCAGACCCAGACCGGTCGCGTCTTTCACGACTTTGATAACGCCCAGCTTGTTCGCGCCGGCATCACTCAGGATGACGTCGAATTCGGTCTTTTCTTCCGATGCGGCGGCGGCCGGTCCCGCAGCTACAGCCACGGCGGCGGCGGCGGAAACGCCCCATGTTTCTTCCAATGCTTTGGAAAGTTCAACCGCTTCCAAAACGGACAGTTTCGAAAGTTCGTCTACCAGTTTTTTAATATCAGCCATTTTTTGCTCCTATTAATTTTTTTTGCCATATTCCGCGGAAACACGGGCCAGACGCGAACCTGGTTCGACCAGAATGCGCGCGATTGTACCGCGGATTTCCAACATTGACGGCAGTTTGGATAATTGCACAATTCCATTGACGTCCAACAGGTCCGCACCCATCTTGCCGCCGATGATGGACAGCTTTGGGTTTTCTTCGGCGAATTTCGCCAAGACTTTTGTAACGGCCAGCGGGTCGTTCGCAATCGCGACCGCCGTCGGACGTTTCATCATGTCTTCGACGTCCGAAAAACCGGTGTCTTTGACAGCCAGTTTGAACAGACGGTTTTTGATGACCTTGAACACTTTCGCGACGGGTTTCAATTGCTTGCGAAGCTCTTCGGTCTGCCTTACGGTCAGTCCGTGATTTTCGACAACAAACACGCCGCCGGCGTCTTTCAAAAGATTATGCAGCGATGAAACCAATTCTGATTTTTCAGTTTTTTTCATCAGCTCTACCTTTTTTGTTCTATTAATTTTCCAACATTTCTGCTGGGGCTCTCTTCTGTGTCCCAAAAGAGATTATCTCTTTTGTCTATGATGGAAATTAAGTTCGCCTTTGCTTCGCGCCGGCGCAACGCCATCAGTCTTGGACAAGAATTCCTTTGCGCGCGTTGCGCTCAGGTATAAGGTAAAAGGTATGAAGTATAAGGTTTGTTCGATTTTACCTTATACCTATTACCTATTACCTATTACCTATATCCCTATTTTCAATCCCGGGCCCTGTGTCGTCGACACGGAAATGCCCAGCATGTATTGACCCTTTGCGCTTGCCGGTTTGGCTTTTTTCAAAGCGTCGATGACGGCTTCGCAATTTTCCACCAGTTTCGCGGTCGCAAAAGACAATTTGCCCGCGCCCGCATGGACGATGCCTTTCTTTTCGGCACGTAATTCTACCTGGCCCGCTTTGGCGATTTTCACCGCGTCCGCGATATTGTTCGTAACGGTGCCCAGTTTCGGATTCGGCATGATTCCCTTAGGCCCCAGGACACGCGCGACTTTTGCCATTTTCGGCATCATGTCGGGCGACGCGATAACGCGGTCGAATTCCAAAAATCCGCCGGCGATTTTTTCAATCAATTCTTCGCCGCCGATAACATCCGCGCCGGCTTTTTTGGCTTCGTCGGCTTTGTCGGCCGTGATAACCGCAACGCGCGCAGATTTACCGGTGCCGTTCGGCAAAGACAGCATCAGGCGGATGTTCTGGTCGGCCTTTGTGACGTCGACGCCCAAACGCACGGCGATTTCCAACGTTTCGTCGAATTTTTTCGACGCGAATCCGCGCAACGTTTCGATGGCGTCGGCCAGCGCATATACTTTATCGGTATCCAATGTTTCCCAGGCTTTTATTCTTTTTGCAACTTTCATAATATTACCCCTCTACCTTTACGCCCATAGAGCGGCATTGTCCGGCGACGATATTCGCCGCGGCGTCCACCGAATCCGTGTTCAGGTCCGGCATTTTTTCTTCGGCGATTTTACGAACTTGCGCTTCGGAAAGAGTTCCGACAAATTCGCGGCCGGCTTTTTTAGAACCGGATTTCGCGCCCAGCGCTTTCTTTATAAAGAACGACACCGGCGGCAATTTCATGATGAATTCGAAACTGCGGTCGGTATAGACCGTGATGATGCACGGAATGGGCATGCCCGCTTCCTTGTCTTTTGTCGCGTCGTTAAACTGTTTGCAGAATTCGGCGATATTGACGCCGTTCGCGCCCAGCGCGGGGCCGATTGGCGGCGCGGGGTTTGCCTGTTTTGCGGGAACGACCAGTTTGACGTATCCCTTTACTTCTTTCTTTGCCATTTTACAACTCCGTTGTATAAGGCATAAGGCATAAGGCATAAGGCATAAAGCCGAACCCAAATTTCTTATGCTATTGTTGCGACGTGGTGCGATATGGCGTATCTACCACATTCTTCAAACATAGAACATTATGCCATATGCCTTATGCCCTATGCCTTGCAAATTTTGCTTTGCAAAATTTGCTAAACTTTCTCCACCTGGCTGAAATCCAGCCCGACCGATGTTTCACGTCCGAATACCAGAACCGTGACGGTCATTTTTTGTTTCAGGTTGTCGACCTCCGACGCGATGCCGTTGAAATTTGCGAACGGCCCGTCGATGATGTGTATTTCCTGTCCGACTTCGTATTCCGCATCCGACATGGCGGGACCTTCTTCCATCTGTTTCATCAGACGTCGCGCCTCGACTTCGGAAATCGGAACCGGTTTGTTTTTTTGGCCCAGAAACATGACGACCTGGGGCAGCAGTTTCACCAGGCTGAACGTTTCGTCGGTCATGGTCATCTGGACGACGATATAGCCTGGGAAAAACTTCTTTTCGGTCTTGACGCGTTTTCCCGCTTTGATTTCGGTTATTTCGCGCGTGGGCACCAGTATTTCGCCGAACAAAGGATTCAGCTTCGCGACGTCGATTTTCTCGCGCAGCTCTTTTGCAACCTTGTTTTCACAACCCGTATGAACATTGACTATGTACCAGTTCATTTGCGCTCTCCGTTTAGAATATCAATCCCATAAACCAATTCAATATGCCGTCTATAAAGAACAGAAACAGCGACAACAGCCCGGCGAATATAAAAATCATGATGGTGGCGCGAATAACCATATCGCGCGTCGGCCATACTATTTTGAACCATTCCAGGCGGACTGATTTTATATATTCGAATAATTGCTTCATTCTATTGTTCTTTTTTATTGTGGCAGGGGCGGAAGGAATCGAACCCTCACCAAAGGTTTTGGAGACCTCTATTCTACCGTTGAACTACGCCCCTAAATCTTTGTTTTTGTGTGATTTTACCATTTCACCCCGCTATAATCCCGCGCACGGTACCACACATTTTCCAAAAATCAAGTGGAAAGTAGTATAAAACATTAATAATAGGCGTGTAAAGTAAAAAAACAACTAACAGCTAACAACTAACAACTTTTGCGTTCACTACGCTCACAAGTCATATAATTTTTGTTATTTTTCCAGCTGTTAGTTGTTAGCTGTTAGTTGTTAGTTGAAAAAACCACTTGCGCCGCCTTATATTTTTTGTCTAATATGCCGTATAATCAAGAGAGAGATTATGCGAACAGTGGAACCACCGGCATTGATGTCCAAAATCATGACATTTGTCTTTGCGGCCGCGCTTGCGACGGCGGTCGTTCTGGTCGCGACTTTGGCCAACATTATGCCGCTGAACAGAACCCAGATTTTCTTTCTGACGTCACAGCCGTTGTCGAACACCGAAATCCGTTTGAAATCGTTTTCCGTAACGGATTCGAACATCGAAATTTACAAGGAAAATTTCATACGGGAATACATACGCATGCGGAACGAAATAATACCGCAAATCAGCGCGATGCATGCGCGCTGGTGCCGGCGCGACTGCCCGGTGGGTCTGTGGTCCGCGCCGGATGTTTTCGCCGAATTCGCGCGGACGGGAATGTGGCTGGCGGTTATGGAGGCCGCCCCGAACGAAACCTTCCCCGCGACATGCCGGGTGGAATTTATCGGGAACATTGACCCGTACCGTCCGGCGGACGGTGGCGACGATACGATGTCTTCGGAACACCTGGTCCGGTTTCGTCATTTTTGTTTCGATAATGCTGGACATGAAGAGTCAAAAGATTATACAATCGTCATAGGAATTAAATTTCAGCCGTCGGTAAAATGGTCCGACCGGTTGGAAAACCCGCTGGGCATACTGGTGTATCAATACCGCATGGGACCCGGCCTGCGCGATCCTTTGGATCGCCATCGTGCGAACTAGTTTGTTAAAGGAACAGTTATGAAAAAACTTATGCTCTATGCCCTATTCCCAATGTTCTGTTTTGCGTTCCTGCAAAACGCGCGCGCCCAGGGCGTGCAAGAGGCGTGGGACAATCCGAATGTCAACATGGCGCCCGGTTCCGTGCGACCCGGATTCGCCCAATTGACGTGGAGTCCGGGCACGGTCCTGCCTATACGTCTTCGCAACGGAATGGTCACGATGATTAACCTGCCCGCGGGTGAAGCCATTGAAGACGGAACTATCGGCAGCACCGGCCTGTTCGTATTCGACGCGCAAAAAGGCGGTCGCACAATCATGCTGACGCCTGAAACCACAAACCAGGGTTCCGACACAAATCTTATCATCACCGGCAAATCCGGAAACATATATCTGTTTTATCTGCGCAGCGAACCGGCCAACGCGTCGGAAATAACATACACGATGGTTGACATCGTTCTGGACAACAACGCTTCGCTGCCCATGGGCGGCGCGGGCGCGACTACACAGGGCGGCGGCATGAATTCCATATTCCCGGGCCGGGGCGCCGCGGGGGGCCGCGTATCATCGCCGGACGGCGAAGATTACGGATGGATAAAAACGATGAAAATCGACCCGTCCGAATTCCGGTTTGATTTGGATATATTCGTGCCGAATCCGGACGATTACGTTATTGCGCCGGAACGCGTGTGGCGCGACCGGATATTCACGTACATTGATTTCGGGGACAAGGTTATCGCGATGACCCAGCGCCCGGTTGTGTCGATATTAATCGAAGGGGGCGAAAGCCCGGTCGGATTCAGAACGGACGGCGAACACGGTCGCCTGTTGATTGTCGAAGCGGTGGGCGACATGGTCCTGCGCAGCGGCCAGCGCATAGTCTGCATAAAACAGCGCGCGAAACCGTTCCTGATTGCGGACACGGCGTCGGTGATGTCATTGGCCGAAGCGAACGTCGCGCAAAGCATATTCTCTACCCAGTCGTTCAACAACGTGGGATACGGCGGAATGCCTTTGATTGGTCCGACCGGACAGCCGATGATGATGCCGGGTCAACCCATGATGATGCAGCAACCGCAACCGATGATGGTTCCAGCTGGACAGCCCGGTTTCGGCGGCGCGCCGGCACAGGGTGGCCAGGGCATGAACATGGTTCCGCAAAATCGCAATACTGCGGGCGCATTCTTGCCGCAAAGCAACATCCCCCTGATACGCAGTAACCAGACAGGCGTTGCGGTCGAACTTAAATCCGACCCGTCGATAAAGGCGCTTAACGACCATTGGACGAAACTGCTGGCCCAGTTCAGCGGCACTGACGGCGCGGGCCTGCTTGCGCCATACAAAGACATGGTGTTCTTTGCGGTCGACGAACAGGGCGTGGGCGATTTGGGCGAATCCGGAAACACCGCGCGCCTTTACCGTCTGCGCATCGGGCCGTTCGCGAATATAACCGACGCCCAGACGCTGTGCGACAAATTGCAGAAATTCCAAACCGGCGCATGCCATGTGGTAAGGGTGCAATAAGTCGAAAGTCGATAGTCAACAGTCAAAAGACTTCTCTAACGACTATCGACTAGCGACTAACGATTGATAAAAATGAAAAAGTTAAAACAAGTTTTCGTAGAATTAAGACAAAACACCCCTGTTCACATACAGTGGCTGTTTTTGTTTGCCGCGTTTTTGGTTGTTGTGATTCTGCTTTTACTTTTACTGTCGGGCCCCGGTAAACAGACAACGGGCGGTAAGGCCGCCGGTGCTGTCGTGCTGTCGCTGGACCCGGCCGAAATAGAATGGCGAAACGTCGCGGTCGGGGACGAACGCACCCAGACTATAAATGTGACGCCTTCGGCCGAAACCATTATCCGCGAAGTTTTGATTGTGCCGAATGCAAAGAATTCCGGCGCGGGCGATGCGTTGCCGGCTGGGCTGTCGCAGAAATCCTTTTGCACGACCGTGGGTCCCGTTTCACAGACGGAACCGTGCGCCATAACCCTTTCCTGGAAACCAGACGCGCCGATTTCGGACACGGGACTTGAAATCCAAATAATATATCACGGCGCGGATATTCCGGCGGACATGTCCGATATGGCGCGCATTCCTTTATTGATTTCCGCAAAGGCAAAAGACGTTAAATCGGAACCTGCGCCAATGCCCGCGCCCGTCTTTTTTGACGACACGCCAGATTTTGCGGATGAATTCGAACCGGTTTTGCCGGATCTGGATTTCTTTCCCGACCAGGCGGCGGATTATACGCCGCCACCACCGATGTCGGTGCCTGCGCCAATGCCAGTGCCCGCGCCCGCGGCACCGGTATCATACGATTGTCTTGAATTCGCGTTCCCCGGATATGATTTATCAGGCCGACAGTCCGGCTGGGTGCGACCCGCCGGCGGACGCTTTCTGTTCCATCTTTTCGACGACTATGATTGCAAAAAGCCCGTCGGCGAATACGACATGAACACTGGTCTTATATATGATTTGCAAAACCCGTCCAAATCTATCGGTTCGGACGCGGAACGCATCGGCGGACGCGCGTTCGGCCCGACAACAACCATTATGCCGCAACTTTCCAGCATACCGCGCGCACCGCGCACGGTGAATCGCGCGCGCCAGATAAACGGCCAATTGCCTTCGACCGTGGTCGCGGGACCGGCGGCATCCGGCGGCGGCATGCGTCCTTTTGGGGGCCTGCGCGATGCGGCGCCGTCCGACGCCACTTTCGGCCCAACATCGCTGGCCAGCACAACAGGCACAAGCGCCGCGTCGACCGTATCCAGCAAACCGACGGACCGCCAGTTTGTCCTGCGCCAATATAAACCCATACCCGCGACGATTGTCAACGAAGTTCGCGCGGACGCGCGGACAATTGAAAAGGGATATGCGCGCCTGCCCGTTACGGCGACCGTCGACCGCCATGTTTATTCCGATAACGGCCGGACAATCATATTGCCCGCCGGAACGCAATTGTTGGGCTATGCGACGGGCGAATTGCCCGGACCGTACCGCGCCATCGGCCGCATGCAAATCGATTGGTACCGGTTTGTCCGTCCGGACGGCGTTGAATTCAACTTTGTCAGTCGTCGTCCTTTCTCGGCGGACAGCCAGGGCCGCGTTGGCGTCCCCGGCCGGGGCAGCACGGATTATATCGAAAGCATGATTATGCCGATGATGACGGCATTGGTCCCGGCGGCGGTCAATCTGATTGCGCCGATATCGGACAGATTCGTGAACCAGATAGATTTGGATAACAATACGGTGACACAATCGGGCCAGGTCCGGTCGTCGGAACTTGCCAAACAAGAAATCATATCGACATGGAACAATGTTGTACAGCGATTGGTTCTGGATATGATGGACAATACCACTCCGCCGTTTTCAATCGCGGCCGGAACGCGCATAACGGTGTTTTCGCCTACGGATTTGATTGTGACATGCGGCACCCAAGAATCTGGGGATACCCGCAGTTGCGCCATTTCCGAATACAGCAAGGAATATGCGGATTATCTCCCTGATAATCTTACAGACACCACGAAGCCCACGACGACATTGACGCCGACCACCGACATATCGGAATGGATGGGACAGGTGCGTTCGCTGAACGTCCAGATGGAAAAATTCTGCGACCCGAGCAACCCGGGCCAACCGACGGCGAACGCCCACAGCGAGGCGCGCACGCTGGGCATAGATTATCGCACCGTTATATATTATTGCCAAACAAAGCAATACAACGCGATAAACAACGTCCGCTGGGACCAGTACTATAATCAACAGCAACAAATGGGGGTTGGCAATGTGACCGGATATAATCCGACCACCGGCCAGCCGATATATACACAGGATTATAACCAGAATGTCCTGGGGCTGCAGTACCAGAACAACCAGATTCAAAATCCGTTCAATCCGCCGGCCGCGCAGATACCGACGCCGCAGTCGGGTATGCCGTCTGTGCCGACGGCCCCGGGATTGTTCTGTGAAGACGGCACGCCGCCCGACGGCCAGGGCTGCTGCACTGGCGAAGTTTTAACCGACATGGCGGAACAGGGATGGAATTGCTGTCCTATGTCCGGCGGCGACTGCTTCCCGCCATTAAAATAAATTATAACACACCATCTACTTTGCGTTTGCTCGTTTTTGGCTCTGTTATGTATATCCAATACACTCCGTCGCCAAAAACTTCGCAATACGCAGTATCTGGCCTGTTCTAATTAATTTTAACCCATTTACTCGAAAGCTTTTTTTTCATTGCAAATACATTAAAATTTGCTATCCTTTTTCAGACGAAAAACAGGAAAAAACATGTCCGCAAATTACACCGTGCTTGCGCGGAAATACCGCAGCCAGGATTTCAATTCGCTTATCGGCCAGGATGTTCTGGTAAAGACCCTGACCACCGCAATAAATACGGACCGCATAGCGCACGCGTATATATTCACCGGAATCCGCGGCACCGGAAAAACATCGACCGC
The DNA here is from genome assembly GCA_009782315.1 of Alphaproteobacteria bacterium. Classification (GTDB taxonomy): domain Bacteria; phylum Pseudomonadota; class Alphaproteobacteria; order Rs-D84; family Rs-D84; genus WRKW01. Next base: position 9,027 of record WRJH01000001.1, on the reverse strand, counting down.
GCGAATACTTGCGAAAGCTTTGAATTGCCAATCGTCGGCCAAGGCGACGGCCGCGCCGTGCGGCACTTGTGAAAACTGCAACGCTATTGCGGCGGGCCAGCATATAGACGTTTTGGAAATCGACGCGGCGTCGCACACGGGCGTCGACAATATGCGCGATATTATGGATGCGGCGCAGTATCGTCCGACGAACGGCCGGTACAAGGTTTATATAATCGACGAAGTTCACATGCTGTCGAACAGCGCGTTCAACGCGCTGCTTAAAACATTGGAAGAGCCGCCCGCGCACGTCATATTCATCTTGGCCACGACGGAAATCAGAAAAGTCCCGGTGACTATACTTTCGCGGTGCCAGCGGTTTGATTTATGCCGCGTTCCGGTCGACGTCTTGAAAAAACATTTCGCATGGATTGCTTCCTGCGAAAAGGTAACGCTTGAAGGCGACGCGAACGAACTTTTGGCGCGCGCGGCGGACGGCTCTGTGCGCGACGGCCTTTCGCTGTTCGACCAGGCTATCGCGCAAACCGGCGGCAACGTCGACAGAACGGCCGTGCTGAACATGCTGAAACGCGCGGACCGCGGGGTTGTCGTCGACTTTATGAAAATTCTGCTGTCGGGCGATACAAGCGCGGCGCTTTCCAAGGCGGACGAACTTTATCAAAGCGGCGCGGATTTATCGTTGTTGCTTTCGGACATGATGGAATGGACGCACTGGGCGACGCGCATGCATCCGGCGCTGCGCGCGGGCGACGTTTCATCTTCGCCTTTTTCGCATGACCAGCGGGAACAGATTCTGGGGACGATAGACGGCGTGACGCTGAACACGTTGTCGCGCCTGTGGCAGGTTATGGTTGCGTCGGTCGAAGAAATGCAAAAATCCGCGAATCAAAAACAGTGTTTCGACATGCTGGTGGTGCGCCTGATGCATATCGCGGACATGCCTCCGGTCGACGTTTTGATTTCGCAAAACCAAAACACAGTCCGCAGTCCGTCATCCGTAACCCGTAATTCAACGGAAGAAAAACCAACGCCAGAAACAACAGATTGCGCCGCGCCGATGTCCGAATCTCCACGGGCTACGGATAACGGGCTACGGACCACGATTAATTCTGCGGCCGACCTGACCGCGGCGCTGACCGCCGCCAAAGAGGCCATACTGCTTTCGGAATTCAGCAATAATGTCGAAGTATCGGAATTTAGCGACGGACGCATAAAGTTTTTTAACCGCGGCGCCGACAAGGCGTTCGCGGCGAAACTTTCCAAATGGCTTTTGACCGCAACCGGAAAAAATTGGAATCTGGAACAAATTCAAGAATCCGAAAACGCGCCCACGCTTGCCGAAAAATCCAAAAACGACGCCGCATCCGACCCGATGGTCGCGGGCGCGCTGGAACTGTTCGCGGGCGCAGAAATAATAGGGACAAACTGAGAACTGGTTTCACAATGGAGATAATCATGAAAAAACTTTTTAATAAAAATACTGGTCGGTCAGCTCTCAGCTCTCAGCTCTCAGTTCTCAGTTCCCAATCCGGCCGGTCGCTTATCGAAACCATCGGCGCGCTGGCCATCGGCGGCGTGCTGGTCGCCATAACGCTGCAAGTATACCAAACCGTGTCGACGCGCCAGTCGCGCATGCTGGCGGGCGAAGAGCTGCGCGAAATCGCGCGCGGCGCGCGGATACTATTCGCGGGACGAAACGGATTCGACGGTATTTCCGTGCATTATATGGTAAAAATGGGCGCGTTGAAAACGGATGTGCCGCCGCGCATGGCGACGCGCATGGAATTGTCCCCGGAACCTTTGGGCGACGGATTTTTCATAACTCTTTCCGGGCTTAACTTTTCCGATTGCGCATGGCTGTCTTCGCAGCATTTCGATTGGGCGGCGGACGTTATTACAAACGATTCGTTTTCCGATCCGGCTGCCGAAAATTGCAAAAACGACCGGGAAAACAAAGTCGCTATTCTGGTAGAATAAGTGCGCGCAACGCGCGCAGAGCATAGATAATAGAGCATAAGTAATAGAGAGCATATAAATGTCCATATTAAAAAATAAATTTTTCAAACGCGTATATCTATGCTCTATGCTCTATGCTCTATGCTCTGTAATGCTTGTCGCCTGCGGCGGATATAAAACGCCCGAACGCGGCGCCTGGAACACTATTCTGAAAGGATCCAGTTTCGGCGCCATGACGGAAACGGCGAAAATGGCTAAAAAACCGCTGTACCTTGACGCGGGGCATAAAACGCTGCAACCGAACGAAACCGCGGCGTATATGGCGTTGCTGGAACAAGAGCTTTCCGACACCATGCGCAAAACCGGAATACAAATCACGCGCATAGGCGGCGACGTTTTGGTGGTTATGATCCGCGACGCCTTTATGGAGCGGGACGAAGCGGAAATTTCGGAAATCGGCGCGGAAACTTTGGGCGCGCTTTCGCGCGTTCTTTTCAAATTCGACCGGACGTTCATTGAAATCGCGGGATATTCCGACGCGTCGCTGGACCAGAACGCCGCGACGCGGTTCAGTTTCGACATGGCGGAACGCGTCGCGCTGTTTATGGCCCAGCACAGGGTAAAGCCGATACGCATGTTCGTCATAGGCCGCGGCAGCGCGCGCCCGATTTCCGACCAAAGCACGACGGGCCGGCAAATGAACCGGCGCATAGAAATCCGCATATCGCCGGTGGTGAAATAGTTTTCCCATCTGAAACCGCATTGCGCATGGTTTTTGGTGTTCATGTATCATCTATACACTTCACACCAAAAACCATGCGCAAGCCGGCCTAATGGACAAAAACAGCCTGACTTTTTCTCTTTATACAATTTCTGCTTTATGGTATAATCAAAGACGAACTAAATATCGAAAGGATATCGACATGCTTAAAAAAATGAAAATAAAACAAGTTCCGAAAAACTATGCGAAAATGGGAATGATTGGGGGCGCCGTGATTGTTGTGGCTTTGCTTGCCGCGCTGGCGATTTCCCGGACGGCGTCGAAACCGGTTTCCGTCGAACATGCGCTGACGTCCATATCGTCCGATTCCGTGACCGCCGCGGAACTTCGCATTGCGGTTGTCAGAATGGACGAAATTCAAAACCGCGCGGATATCCTTTCCAATCTGCGCAAGCAAAAGGAATCGTTCGAGGCACGCCTGCGCGACGAATTGACCAAGACGCAGAAAGCGCTGGAAAAAGAACGCGACGACATTGAAAAATCCCAGGACATGCTGTCCCGCGAAGCTTTGCAGCGCCGCGTGGCGGATTACCAGCAAAGGGTCGGAAACCTGCAGCGCGATTTGACCGAACGCGCCCAGTCGATTGAAATGGAATTCCAAAAGGCGCTGGTTGAAATTCAAAAACGCGATCTGGACCCGATTATCGAAGGCATCACCGCGAAAAAGAACCTGTCGCTGGTCATAGACGGCCGCTTTGCCCGCGTGGCAAAGGGCGCCCCGACCGGGCTTGACATTACGGACGAAGTCATCGCCGCGCTGAACAAACGCGCGTCCAATTTCAAAATGGGAACGCCAAAAGGTTTTTAAGGCATAAGTCATAGGGCATAAGGCATAAAAATTATGAGAATGTGGGAAAAATTTTTAACAAAAACAAAACTCATATGCCTTATGCCTTATGCCTTATGCCTTGTTTGCGCAATACCTGCAAACGCGGCCATTTACGAATGGGAAAAATTTTCCAGCATCGACGAACTGATGGCGGCGTTTCCGACGCATTGGGAATATCTGCCCGAAGAACGCCTAAAAATCGGACCGTCCGCCGACTGTCCGGAATATCTGTCGTCGGGCGAATGCGAAATATGGCTTTCCAAACCGCACGTGCGGGAAACCGTCGGAAACAATCCGCGTAACCTGCGGCCGGAACGTTTGGAAGAACTTGTTCGCCTGGCGGAAACATCCGATTGGGAAATAAACGGCGACACTCCAGCGGCGCGTCCTTTGATCGACCGGTACAAGCTGTTGATACGGGCGTCGCACGCATGCTGTCGCGACGGAATGAGTTACAGAATGAAACGCGCAGGCGCCAGCGACACGGCGGTATACAAATCCGTATTCGACGACGCGAATTTCAATATGATGGGACAAAGATGCCTGATGATATCGGACGCCGATTTGGATGCGAACGCGCGCGACTATCGCGCGGCGGAAATGATGGCGGACGTCCGCAACACGTGTCTTTGCAAATCGCGCGATTGGTTCGACAGTCTGCTGGCACCGTTTGCGCAAATGTACGCGGCGGCGCCGGAATTCAAAAGCCAGCCGTTTGCATTCGCATACCAGGACGGCCTGCAGCGCACCGTTACTGTATCCATAAACCGCGACGTGCGGAACGTAATGTATCTGCTTTCGGCCTGTCCGTAAAAAAATAACCGCGTATTACGCGGTTTGTTTTTTCACCTGCTTTCTCGTCCATGCGAACATCCGCAGAAATTCGACGCCGTTGATTGCGGGATATCCCAGTATTTTCGAACCCGACGGGACATTTTGGAACACTCCGGATTTCGCGCCGATTTCGACATTGTCGCCGATTTGCACTTTGTTTGCGATTCCGCATTGCGCGCCGAACAAAACGTTGTCGCCCGCGACGACGCCGCCCGCGACGCCCGTTCCGCCGGCCAGGAAACATTCGCGGCCGATGACGACGCCGTGCGAAACATAGCATCCGCTGTCGACTTTGGTTCCGTCGCCTATACGCGTGTCGGCCATCATTCCGCGGTCGACTATGGAATTCGCGCCGACGGAAACTCGCGCGCCAAGTATTACGCGGCCCGCATGCGGCAAAAGAGTATTTTTGCCGTCTTGGCGGGTATATCCGAAACCTTCGCGGCCGACGGTGGCGTTTGGTTTTATTACGCAGTCGGCGCCCATGGTAACGTTGTCGACAAAGGCGTTCGCGGCGATTTCGGTGTTTGCGCCGATGACGGCGGCGGGCCCGATGTATGCGCCGGAATCTATTGTGACGCCGGCCTCTATGACGGCGCCGCGCCGGATTGTGACGAACGGGCCGACATAGCATGACTTTTTATCACGAAAGAATACGCCGCGTTCGATGTATGCGCGCCGTGAAATTCCGCGGCGTTTCGGTTCGGCATAAATCTCGCCCAGGATTTTGACCATCGCGCCGCGCGGGCTTTCGGTTATCAACAGCGTCGCACTCTTTGGCGCTTTTTTAACAAATTCTGGTTGGACAACTATGACGGACGCCTTTGTTTTTTGCAAAGTTTCAATAGGCAGAATTTTGAACGCCGCGGCGTTTTGTTCGGTGGAATAAAAGGTCAGCTGGCCGGCCGCCGCATCGGCGATGGGCGCGATTCCCTTTATTTCGGTGTCGGCCGCACCGCGCAACTCTAACCCAAATTTTTCGGCCAATGCGCCGGCGGTTGTCTTGCGCGCTTTCGGCCCGAATAGTTTCATTAATAATTTTTTCATCTGTTACCTCTTTGATTTGATTATAAAATAAAAAAAAACTGGTTGCAAGGACTACCCCGGAAACCTTTGGTCGTCCGCTTACGCGGACTTTCAGGTTTCCGGCCCTTCTGATGAAGGGCATAATCGCACTCTGACATACCCTTCCCAGAAGGGTCGGATTTCCCGGCAACTTGTTGCCGATGGAAATCCGGGGTAGTCACACATTTCCATTGTATTTTCTGTGATTTTCTGATAAAATAAATCCCAAGAGAGAACATGAAAACACCTGCCCGCATCTTTGCTCTATGCTCTATGCTCTATGCTCTGGCGCACGCGCCAGTGTGCGCCCAAAATCTGACATCGTTCAACGATGGCGGCGGCGCGATGAATAACGCACAATGGAATGCCACAACAAACCCGCGCAGTGCGCCGGGCGCGCCGGCGGCGGCGAACTTTGGAAATTGCGACGCGCTGATTCAACGTTGCGCCGCGCCCAAATGCGCCGGCGGACGTTGTTCGGATATGCAGGTTGCGGTCGGGATAGTGAACGGCTGTGTAATGGCGAACGAAACTTGCAAATCATACGGCGACGCGCTGGTACAGTCTATTGCGGCGCAAATGGTTGCTAATTCGACGGTTGTCGCGCGGGCGGACGCCGGCAATACCGCGAACGACGCGGCGGCCCAACAGATAGAATTAATGCGGCAAGAATTGATGCGTTCGCAACAGGAAACCGACCGAAGAATGGAAGCGGCATTAACCGAACAGCAAGAGGCCAGCCGACGGATGGAGGCAGCCCTGGCCGAACAGAAACAGCAAGCGGCCGCCCCGGCGCCGACCGCCACCATATCAGATTCTGCGGTTCAGATTGCGGCGGCCAGCGGGATAAGCGCGGACATACTGGTCCGCCAACAGGCGATGGGCATGATAGAATCAAAACTGGACGACGTTCGTTCGGCTATGGCCCGCGTTAATGCCAGCATGGATGCAACGTTCCAATACGCCGGCTGTGGCCCGCGGGGCGACGATTGCACCGGTCCGCGGCGCGCGGCGCGCTTTCGGCAGTTGGCAAACAATTTCTTTGACCCGTACGAAGAGGTTTTGGACAGCATATACGACGCGCTGATAATGGCCCAGACGCTGGGCGTCGACATTACGGATATTTATATGATGCTGAACGGTTCGTGCCACGTCTGGGGCCAGTTCTTGTGTACGCCGGGCCAGCATATTCGTTATGCGTCCTGTGGGGCGAATGTGTGGAATAATTCACTGACTCCAGACAGCAATAACTGCAATGGCTGCGGCACTGGCAATAATCCGCCCTGTCCGCCAAACCAAGCCCAGAATGGCAAGGTTTTGCCACAGAACCTTGGCGGCTGCCAGCTGATGAAAATGCTGACCGATAATCAAACTGTGCAACAAAACTGGATATACCCGGAACAACAGAGCAACAGGAAACCATGCGCGACACCAGACAAAAATGGCACGGAGGGGTGCTTTTGCACAGAAACCAGAAATCAGGACGGCAGCGTAACCCTTACCAATTGTTATACTACAACCGGCGGTTCCAATATCCAGGTCGCCTGCGCGTCCGAGGCTTTAGATTCCGGCTTTCTTGGCGCCCGCCGGCGGAAACAATCGAATATCGACATCGGCGTTTTGCAAATGATGGTCATGCAAGACGCGCCGGCACCGACGCCGACGGGTTCAACAACACGCAACCAGGTATCCGTGCAAGAGGCGATGAATTTCTGCAACGCCCAGGGTTTCGTTGACGCCTTGCAGCGCATGAAAGAGACAAGACTTGTCCCGACAAAAATGTGCGTCAGACGTGACAGTGTCAAAGAAGGAAATATACCGGGAATTCTTGGTGTGGCCGGCGACAGCACGGGGGGGAGCAACCTTTTGGACAATAGCGCATCAGCAAGAGTAATAGAGAGCATAAAAAATGATCCAAACCTTACACCAACACAAAAGGAAACATACTTAAACAATATGAATTTCGGATACACTCCACAAACCAACGGAATTCAAAAGGCCTGGAACGAATTTCTAAATAAAAAAGAATAATGAAAAAATTGATTTTATCTTTTTCGATTATAACAATGTGCCTGGGCGCAGGCGGCGCGTTCGCGCAGACAGTATCCGACGAATGCAATATTGATAAACTGGAAGATGTCAGCCAGGTGGTGCACCCGGCCCTGGTGCTGTGCACTGTTCATGCATATAATGCCGGCGAGACAGTAAATCCGGGCGACGGCGCCAAACGCGAACAGATGAACGAAATCGTGCGGCTGAAATCCACCATCGTCGCGCAACAGATGAAACGGCAATATGATTTTCTGGACGCGACGGTACGGCGGCTTGAAACGCAGTTGCGCCGCGCCGCATTGATGAATCAGATGGAGGCCGCGGGCGCCGCGCCCGCAAATAAAAACACCGGCACCACCACCGCATCCGGCGGCGGCATATCCGGCGCCGACGATTGCAGCGGCCTGTGGAATAAATCAGAAGCGATGCAATGCATACAACGCAATGCGACAAAGGCAACCCAAGAATCCAATCCCGGTATCGCCGCCCGGCAATTGCAAAAAGATTACGATGTGATTATTGGGCACGGTCCAACCGAAGACAACAAGACATCGTTGAAAGTTTGCGATGGCATAGCGTTCAACCCGTTGCGCGATACCGTGCGGACTTGCGCGACCACATTGGGCCGTGTTGCGAACGCCATGCAACAGGCCGAACAGCAAAGAAATAACTAGAATAACCGGCAAGGTTAGAATTAACCTATCCGCCCAACAATTCAATCCCCCGCCCCGCGGGGGCTTTTATGTTTGTAGGGGCGCATACCCCGGGCCCCGACGCGAACTTTCGTTCGCGATGGGTGGGTTTTGCGCCCTTGTAGGGGCGCGTCGCAACGCGCCCAACCAAAGGGCGGCTCGCGAGCCGCCCCTATAAAAACCCACAATAATACAATATTAATATCAATTACTGATTGTATGTATTGCATTATATCTATAATTAATGGTATAGGATTGTATACCTATTAAAAATCAAAAACAAAGGGAGCAGACAATGCAATCAACAGCAAATAACGCACAAAAGTTTCGCGATGCGGAACAAATGTGGTTCTGGTTCGTATCCAGTTCGAAAATCCGGGATGGCCTGCGCCGCGCCGGCACCTCGGAATACCGGCCATGCGAACTGGTGGATATTGAAACGCTGGTGACGCGGCTGCATCTGTCGGGCCGCATCACGCGCGAACAATTGGAAGCAATGGTGAAATTCGGCGAACGGCGGCGGGCGCCTTCGCAGCATATCTATGCCGAAAACCGCAGCGCGGGATTGTGGCAGAGTGCGATGAACACTTTGCAGCTGGCGGCGGGCGCAAAGGGCTGGGTGGAATGAAAGCCCGCCCCGCCCTGGTCGCATTTTCCCCGCATTCGACCAAACTGTTCGCCCGACTGTTTTGCCGCCGGTTTCGGCATTGTTGTGTGCTGTTCCCGGTTAATCGCCCCCCCCATCGGGGGGGGCCGAAAGCCACAAAGGGTCTTTCGGGGGGGGGGAAGGTTTTCCCCCCCCCCCTAAAAAAAAAAAA